>JAFAQI010000420.1 GCA_019246495.1 Frankiales bacterium
AAGCAATACCGGCAGGCCGGCCGCGAGAGCGACCCGCAGCTCGAGCATCGTGTTGCGGAAGTCGTCGCTGGCGAGCGCGACATAGACCCGCCGGCCATGGGTCGAAGCGAGCCCGGCGACGCGGTAGGTGTCGGCCGTGTTCGCGAACGGCAACGTGCCGATGTCGTGCAGCCGCGACGGCACACCGACCGGAAGCCGGAACAGCGCCGGCTTGCCCGCGATGCTCCGACTGGCCGCGATCACCCGGCCGTCCGCGCTGAGGATCTGCACCACGGTGTCGGTCTCACCGCCGACGTCAGCCGCGCCGGCCGCGTCCCCCTGCTCGAGGGTCGCCGCCGCGGCCCGAGCCTCGGTGCGTACGGAGTCGTCGATCGACGCCTGAAGGTCTTGCTGCAAGAGCTCGACTAGCACGATCGCCGCGCCGGCCAGCGCCACGGCGATGACCGCGATGGCGAGAAGTGTCAGCCGGGCGCGAAGCGAACGCAGCACGACGCGCGCGCGCACGCCCGTCACCCGCCGTCGGCTTCGAGCCGATAGCCGGCGCCGCGCACGGTGCTGATCGCCGCGCGACCGAACGGCTGGTCGATCTTGCGGCGCAGATAGCCCACGTAGACCTCGACGACGTTGGGGTCACCGGCGAAGTAGTCATCCCACACGTGCTCGAGGAGGTCACGCTTGCGAACCACCTCGCCGCAACGGCGCATGAGGTACTCCAGCACGGCGAACTCGCGGGCCGTCAGGCGGATCTCGACGTCTCCGCGGTGGCACGACCGCCCCGCCGGGTCGACCACGAGGTCACCAGCGGTGAGGACCGCCGGTCGCTCGCGACCGCCGCGACGCATGAGCGCGCGCAGCCGCGCGAGCAGTACGACGAAAGAAAACGGCTTCACCAGATAGTCGTCCGCGCCGAGGTCGAGCGCGTCGCTGACGTCGTACTCCCCGTCCTTTGCCGTCAGCATCAGGACCGGCGTCCAGACGTCCGCCGCCCGCATCCGCCGGACGACGTCGTAACCCGACAGTTTGGGCAGCATCAGGTCGAGCACGACGGCGTCGTACTCGACCTCGGTCGCCCGCCACAGCCCGTCCTCGCCGTCGCGGCTGACGTCGACCGCAAAACCGGCCGCGGTCAGACCGCGCGCAAGCGCGTCCGCCATCGCGGCCTCGTCCTCCACCACCAGCACACGCATCGACGGCGCTCCTCGAACGGCGAGCCTAGGCGTCTCGCCGCGGCCGCGCAGGTCCGTCAAGAGTGCGTGAGCGGACCTGAGGCCGGGCTGAGAACGGCCGTAGGCAGGTTCGCGCAGCCGTCACCGCAAAGCCTTACGGTCGTTGATTCGTCGAGAGCCAATGCCCCATGCCCAAAGGTGGATCATGTCGAAGATCGTCCGGCGCGCCTCCCGCGCCGCTGTCCTTGCCGGCGCCGTGAGCCTCGCCGCCGGCGTCAGCCTCGCCGGCGCGCAGGTCGCTGCCGCCGCCACGACCGCCGCCCCCGTGGGTGCGGCATCTGCGCACGCCCCGTCGGTGAAGCTGCATCCGATGTTCATGCCGACACTGGCCAACCAGTGGAGCCGCTTCACCAGCGCGTCGGGTGCCGGGCTCACCCCGCCGGCTCCGCCGTGCCCCGAGAGCGGCAAGCTTCCCTCGCCGTTCTCCAACTGCGGCATCCCCGAGACGCCGGCGACCGGTGCGCCGTTCCTCGGCAACATGGCCTACTGGGGCGGCAAGGTGCAGGTGCACCCCCGCGTCTACCTGGTCTTCTGGGGCTGGGGCGAGAACGGCGCCTTTCCGGGCATCTGCAAGAAGGAGCGGCTGACCGAGGGAACCGTCCACGCCACCATCGCGTGTGACCCGGACGGCGTCGCGAAGCGGATGGCCGACTTCGTCTCGCAGATGGGCGGGACCCGCTGGGTCGGCACGCAGACGCAGTACTACCAGGTCGTGAACGGCAAGAAGTCCAACATCCACAACGACAAGCACATGCTCGGTGGCATCTGGGCGGACGACCGCAACCGCATCACCGCCAAGGTGGGCTACACCAACATGGCGCAGGAGGCCGAGCGCGCGGCGAAGCACTTCCACGTCGCCAAAAAGGACCTCATCAACGCCGACTTCGTCATCGCGCAGCCGGCACAGTTCAGCGACCCGCAGGCAGCTGCTCAGGGTTATTGCGCCTTCCACGACTACACCGAGCCGAAGCTCGAGGGCGGCATTTACAACAAGGTCGAGCCCGGCCTCGTCTACACGAACATGCCTTACCTGCTGTCGCAGGGTTCCGGCTGCGGCGCGAACCTCGTCAACGCCGGCCCGGCCGGTCGCCTCGACGGCGTCACGATCGCGCTCGGCCACGAGATCATGGAGGCCGCGACCGACCCCGGCGCGGAGGACATCCTCCCCGACGGCACGGTGATCGGCGGTTGGTTCGACCCGTTCGACGCCAACGAGAACGGCGACAAGTGCGCCTACGTCGGCGACGACCAGGGCTTCACCGACCCATCCGGTTTGGCAGTGCCGGGTGCGGCAGGTGCCATCAAGGGCAACCGCGGCGAGATGTTCCCGGTGCAGTCGCTGTGGAGCAACGCCGCGGCCGGTGGCGCGGGCTACTGCGCCGGCACCAACTACGACCTGCCGTTCTGACCCTTCGCGGTCAGGCGAAAGACGCGAGGAGCTCGTCGGCGGTCCGGGTGTTGACCACCCGGTCCGCCGGCACTCCGCATTCCTCCGCGCGCACGCAGCCATAGACCTGCCACTCGAGCTGACCGGGCGCATGCGCGTCCGTGTCGATCGAGAACACGCACCCCATCTCGACAGCAAGCGAGAGCAACCGCCGCGGCGGGTCGAGCCGCTCGGGTCGTGAGTTGACCTCGACCGCGACGCCGAACTGCCGGCACGCCTCGAACACGATCTCGTGCTCGAACGCCGACTCCGGCCGGCCACGCCCGACGACCAGCCGCCCGGTGCAATGGCCGAGCACGTCCATGTTCGGGTTGGCGATCGCCGCCACCATCCGCGGTGTCATGTCCGCGCTCGGCATCCGCAGCTTCGAGTGCACTGACGCGACGACGACGTCGAGCTCCGCGAGCAGCTCCGGCTCCTGGTCGAGACTTCCGTCCTCGAGGATGTCGACCTCGATGCCGGTGAGGATGCGGAACGGCGCTGCCTCCCCGGCGTCGGCCTCCTCCGCGAACCGCTCGTTCAGCTTCGCCACGATGTCGAGCTGGGTGCGGAGGCGCTCCGGCGTAAGGCCGTTCGCCACGGTCAGTCGCGGCGAGTGGTCGGTCAGCGCGACGTAGTCGTGGCCGAGCCTACGCGCCGTCCGCGCCATCTCCTCGATCGGCGAGCCGCCATCCGACCAGTCGGAGTGCGTGTGCAGGTCGCCTCGGAGCGCGGCGCGCAGCGTCGTACCGCCCTCGACCAATGTCCCCGCGGCTTCCTCGAGCTTCGCAAGGTACGCCGGGGTCTCCCCCGCCGTTGCCTGGGTGATGACGCCCGCCGTCACGGCTCCGATTCCGGGCAACTCTTGCAGCGTTCCGTCGCGCAGCCGCTGGTCCAGCTCGGCTGGATCGAGATCCGCGACGACCGCAGATGCGCGACGAAACGCCTTTACTCGGTAGGCAGGCTCGCGGGTGCGTTCGAGCAAGTAGGCGATGCGGTCGAGTGCGTCGATCGCTGCCTGCGGACCGCCGGCCATGAGGATCGACTGTAAGTTGGCCGGGTGCGCCGCCAATCTGCCGCCCTGCCGATCGCCGGGTCCGTCCTCGCCGTCGTCGGGCTCGTCCTGCTGGCGGTGCAGGTCATCCGCACGCTCAACGATGCGGTCCTCGGGACCGTCGGCACCGTCTTGATGTGGAGCGGCGTCGGCCTGCTCGGCATCGGGCTGCTGCTGCTGGTCCTCGCGGTGTCGAGCGAACCGCTCGACGGTGTGACGGCGTCCGGCGCTGCCGCTCCCTCCGCTGCGGAAGGCGGCGCCGAGCCGGCGCGCCCTGTTGCTGCGGCCGCTCCGGCCGACGACTGGGACGTCGTGCCGGACGAGCCGACTCCCGCTCCGGCGGCGCCTCCGGCGGCGCCTCCGGCCTCGCCGCCGGCCGTGCCGCCGCCCGGCCCGGCGGTGCCGAATGATCCGCCGACGCCCGCCGTACCGGCGGAGCCGCCGACCGAGGTCATCCCCACGACTCCGCCCGGCCCCCCGCCGCTGCACACACCGCTGCCCGAACCGGAGCCGAGCGGCCAGCCTGCCGGCCCGGCGGACTCGGCGTCAGCCGGCGACTACGCGTCTCCCGCCGACTCCGACCCGGTCGTGCCACCGGCCGAGGACAACCCGACCCCGTAGGCCCTCCGTGTCGCAGCGGAGCACCTCCGCCGCTGCGGCAGATCGGCGTTCGAATCGCAGAATCTCTGTGATCTAAACCACCCAAGTTTGTCGGGTTTTATCAAGGAAACGGCACGGGACATGTCGAAGCAGGCGGGTAGACCAAAAGCCTGACCCGATCTGTGAGGCCTTCCGATGACCCTGTTCTCGTCCGGGCTCCGCGCTGGGCTCGGCCTGGCCGCGGGCATCGCAGTCGCGACTGCTCCGATGGCCCTCGCCGCCCCGAATGCCGTGACTGAAACGCGCAACTGCGCGTGGGCCGTGAAGATCGACCCGAACGGCGTCAACGCGCTGTTCCCCGACCAGGCTGCCCGCTACTGGGTGCTGGACCTGCCGGCCGCACCTAACACGTCGCTCACCATCACAGGCCAGTTCCCGCACGCGCGCTACACGTCATTCACGTCCTACGACACCGCGCTGCGCAGCGCCGACGGTCTCCCCGATGTGTCGATCGCTCCGGACAAGGGCTCGATCAACCCGTTCGTCGCGGGGGCGTGGCGTCCCGCCAAGAAGCGGAACTACACGGTGCACGTCATACAGGGCGCGCCGCCGAGGCATCGCGCGAAGAACACGCTCTACACGTCATCCTCGGATGGTCAACGCACCGGAACGACGTTCCTCGTCGCGCTGCGCATCTACGAACCAGACCGGGGCTACGGCGACAACGGCGGCGTCGCGCTGCCGACCGTTGCGATCAACTCGGCCAGTGGCACGACGACGTTGCCAGGGTGCGAGCAGCCGACCGCGCCAACGGGAACGAACAAGACCCTGTCCCAGCAGTCGGCGCCGTACCGGAACAGTGGCGGCAGCGACAAGGCGATCGACTGGCACAAGTTCTACAACCTGCCGTCGGCCTTTGCGATGGCAACTGGGCAGAAGTCGCTGGTCGGTGCTGCACGCAGTACGACGCCGAAGGGCGGCTTCGCCGATAACCCTGACAACAAGTACGTCAGCGCTGTCGTCTCGACGGCGACTGCGCCGGCGATCGTCATCCACGCGCGGCTGCCGATAACGCCGGTGACGTACCGGCACGAACGCCGGATGCAGCCGGCGCAGCTGCGCTACTGGTCGATGTGCAGCAACGAGCTCGCAACCGAGCGGTTCTGGGGTTGTGTGATGGACGACCAGCTGCCCCTCGCCGCGGACCACACCTACACGATCGTCGTGACTGCCGCGGCTGACCGGCCGAAGAACGCGCGACCCGGCTGCGGCATCGCGTGGCTGCCGGCGGGGTCGGGCGAGGACACCGTGCTCATCGAACGCAACATGCTGCCGGACGCGGCGTTCCCGCACAGCATCCAGGCAGCGCGGTACGACCACGAGCAGCACGACCTTGGCGCCTACTACCCGACCGCGCACTACGAGTCGATCGCACAGGTCGAAAAGCTCGGCTGCCACGCCCCGGCCGTGGCACCGCAGCACCAGACCGAGTCTCAGGGTGAGGGCCGATAGCCGCAACGTGGGCGGATGCCCGCGCTATCCGTCGAGCTGCGGGTAGACGGCACGTGAAATCACCCGGGCCACGCTGCGGGGGTGCCATCGAGTGCCGCGCGCGGTCCGCGCAC
>JAFAQI010000484.1 GCA_019246495.1 Frankiales bacterium
CGTCGACCACCGCCACCCGGCCGACACCGGCGGCGGCGAGCAGCCGCGCGACCGCCGCACCGACGCGCCCCGCGCCGTAGGTCGTCACCCGGGCCGCAGCCCGGGCGCGCAGTGCGCGCTCGGCGCTTCCCGGCGCCGGGTGATGCAGGCTCAGCGCGAACCGGTCCGGCAGCAGCCGCTGTCGCACGTCCTCGCCCTGCCAGCCCGGCGGCTCGGCATCGTCGAGCGCTCCCGCCGCGGCGAGCGTCTCGAGCAGGCGCGACGCATCGGCCTCGGGGAGGTCGCACGCGGCCGCCACCTCGGCCGGTGTCCGGCTGCCGTCCAGGCCGTCGAGGAAAGCCGCCTCGGCGCTCGACAGCCCGCTGAGCACCAGCGCGTGCCGCGGCGAGATGCCGAGCTGGAGCGTGGACCGGTCCCGCCACATCCGGCGAAGCGCGGGCTTGAGGACCGGCCCGCGGGCGCTCGTCGCGTCGTACGCCGCCGCAGGCGCCGGTGCCGGCACGGGCGGACAGGTCGGGTCAGCGGGGAGCAGCCGGGCAGTTGTGGCGCGAGCGGACAAGCTGGACCTCACCGGTGGGTGCAGGGGGACCGGCGAAGCGTCTCAGGGCTGCGGCGGAGGCGTCGGAGCCCATCCACATGCGGAATGCGAACGGCCCGGCGGGGGTCCGCCGGGCCGTTCGATCAGTCTGATGTGCGTGTCGTGCGGGTCAGGCCTTGCCGAGGATGCGGTTCATCTTGGTGCCGCAGACGGGGCAGATGCCCTGCGCCATCCGGCGGCCGGAGTCGCTGACCTTGACCTCGCCCTCGAAGTCCCGCTTCTCCTTGCACTTCACGCAGTAGCCGTTGTAGGTGTCGGCCATCGCCGGTCCTCCCTCGGTCGGTGTGCCGGCCGTCGGCCGGCCGAACCACGCTCAACCCTAGCCCGGTTGAGCGTGAAAGCCCCGGATCTCACGCTCGGGGGTGTCGGATACGGTCCGGGGCCATGAGCGCCTCCCCCCTGCGTGTCGACCGGTCCGAGGACGGGGTCGTCGTCCTGACCCTCGCCCTGCCCGACCGCCGCAACGCCATGACCGGTGAGCTGACGGCCGCCTGGGGGGAGACGATTGCCGGCCTGCGCGGTGACCGTTCGGTGCGTTGCGTGGTGGTGACGGGCGAGGGTTCGGCGTTCTGCGCGGGTGGCGACCTGTCCTGGATCGGGGAGTCGCCCGACCTCACGGTCGACGCGATCCGCGACCGGATGCTGCCGTTCTATCGGACCTGGCTGTCGATCCGCGATCTCGACGTTCCGTCCGTCGCGGCGATCAACGGGCCGGCCGTCGGCGCGGGGCTGTGCCTGGCCCTTGCGTGTGATCTCCGCTACGCCGCGCGCGGGGCCAAGCTCTCGGCGCCGTTCACCCAGCTCGGCATGCACGCCGGGATGGCGGCGACGTGGCTGCTGCCCGAGGTGGTCGGTCTCGCCGCCGCGCGTGAGCTGTTGCTGACCGGGCGCCCGGTGTCCGACGACGAGGCACTGCGGCTCGGACTCGTGAACGGTGTGTACGACGGCGACGCGCTGCTCGACGAGGTGCTGTCGGTTGCCCGGCGTATCGCAGGCGCCGGACCGGTCGCGACGCGGTTGACGAAGGCGGGACTGCGCGCCGGGCACGGCTCGATCGAGGAGGCGCTGCAGTTCGAGGCGCTCGCGCAACCGGTGACGTTCGCGACCGACGATCTTCGCGAAGGCCTCGCCGCGTCGAAAGAAAAGCGCAAGCCCAACTTCACCGGCAAGTAACCGCGCGACAGGTCCCCGGAGGCTCGTTGCGTCGTGCGCAAGGCCGCAGGGAGCGCCGCGTGCTGCGGTTGGCACGCAAGCGACCGAGAACGCAGCGCACGGCGTAACGAGTCCCGGGGATTACGAAGCCCCCGTCGGGTGGTTGCTCACTCGCCTTCCCCTTGCGAGTGCGCGCCCAGCCCGTCGGGGGCTTCGTCGGCGACGACGTTATGCACCGGCACGCGACGCGTCAACGCTCCTCCCGACTGCCCTGTGGATGCAGTTGGGGACGCGGTGTTGACAGTGCGGCATGTCGTTGTGGACGCGTTCGTGGGGTGGCTGTGGACACGACGTACGACGGTGTCGTTTTCGCTTGCCTGACCTCGACTTTCGCCATCCACGCGGTGTGGGCGACCGAAAGTTGTCGCTCGTTTCCTCTAGCGTTCGAGCATGTCCGAGAACGCCGCGCCGACGTTGTTCGATCCGCCCGTGACCCGCGGGGTCGACGTGACGTCAGCGACTGCCGGGACGACCGAGGTCGCCGGGGTTGCCGTGACCGTCCTGCGCAGTGCTCGGCGTCGGCGGACGATCTCGGCGCACCGCGAGGGTGACCGCATCGTCGTCGCGGTGCCCGCGCGGATGAGCCGCGCCGAGGAAGCGCAGTGGGTTGAGCGCATGGTCCGTCGGGTGCTTGCGGGGGAGCGGCGGCGGCACAAGAGCGATGACGAGCTGCTCGAGCGTGCGCGTGATCTGTCGTCGCGGTTCCTCGGCGGGCGGGCGGTGCCGCTCGCGGTGCGGTGGGTCGACAACCAGGAGTCGCGCTGGGGCTCGTGCACGCCGGCCGACCGGACGATCCGGTTGTCCCGTCGGCTGGTCGGCATGCCGGACTACGTCGTGGACTACGTGCTGCTGCACGAGCTCGCGCACCTTCTCGTGCCCGGACACGGCAAGGACTTCTGGGCCGTGCTGCAGAGCTATCCGCGGTTGGAGCGCGCGCGGGGTTATCTCGAGGGTGTCGCAGCGGCCGGCCAGCCTGCGGCATGACGAGCCGCGTCGTCGTCGTACCCGTGACGACGCACGACCCTGCCGACGACCGGCCGGCGGAGCTGCTCGACGCGATGCTCGAAGACGTCGTCGACATGGCGGCCGCGATGCCGCAGGCAGAGGCGGCGCTCGCGTTCGTCGCCGCGGCGGTCGACCGCGCCGAGGCCGTCGCCTGGCCTGGCATGGCCCGGCATGCGGTCGCGAGCCTCGCGGCGACCGACGTCCTCGCTGCCGCGGGAGTGGGCGAGGGCTCTGCGGTCGTGCTCGTCGCGCCCGATGTCCCCGACCTGCCGCCGCTGCTCGTCGGCAAGCTGTTCAGCGCGTTGACCTCGGCCGAGGTGGCGGCGTGCCCGGCGGACGGCGGTGGCCTCGTCGCGCTCGGCGCCCGCCTGCCCGTGGCCGACTGGCTGCGCGAGCTCGCGCCGTCGCTTGATGCGGCCGACATGCTGGCGCGCCTGCAGCAGGCGGCGCCGGTGCGCGCGTTGAGCGTCGGACCCGGCTGGCATCGCATCCGGCGCGTCGCCGACACGGCGCGGCTCGACGAGGGTCTCCAAGGGTGGGACGCGACCCGGGCGTGGTTGTCCGCTGCGGGCTGAGGAGGTCAGGGGCTCTCGTCGAGCGCGCTCAGGTCGAGCGGACCCTCGTCGCGTTCCACGAAAGCGAACGGGTCGTCGAGGTCGGCGGCCACCGGCAGCAGGTCGGGGTGCGCCCAGATGTCGTCGCGCCGTTCGATGCCGCGCCGCGAGCCGAGCAGCCCCCACACCGCGGCCGCGTCGCGCAGCCGTCGCGGCCGGAGCTCGAGTCCGACGAGCGATGCGAACGTCGCCTCCGCCGGCCCGCCGGTCGCGCGGCGCCGGCGCATCGCTTCGTTCAGCGCCGAGACCGACGGGAGCGTCGGCGTCGCCGCTGCGAGCGTGACCGTGTCGACCCAGCCCTCGACCAGTGCGAGCAGTGTCTCCAGCCGGTCGCGCGCGGCGACTCGCTCCGGCGTGTCCTCGACGGCGAACATGCCTTCGCTCAACACGCGTTGCATCGACTCCGGGTCGTTGGGGTCGACGCCCTGCGCGAGCTCTTCCAGCCGGGCGGGGTCGATCGACAGGCCTTGCGCATAACCGACGACGGCGTCGACCAGATGACCGCGTAGCCAGGGCACGTGCCCGAACAAGCGCTGGTGGGCGGCCTCGCGCAGCGCGAGGAAGAGCCGCACCTCGTCGAGCGGGACGCTCAGCCCCTCGCCGAACGCCGCGACGCCTTCGGGCAGCAGCGCCGCGACGCCGGCCGGCCCGAGTGGCAGCCCGATGTCGCTGGCGCTCACGACCTGCTGCGCGAGAGCACCAAGAG
>JAFAQI010000495.1 GCA_019246495.1 Frankiales bacterium
TGGACGTCGTTCGAGACGGCGTACGACGACGGCGGCAGCGGCGCAACCTGTCGGTGCTCGCATCAGCTGTCGCGACGGTCGCCGTGATCAGCGTCAGTGCTCTCGCCCTCAACGGGTCACACGGCTCCCGCGTCGAACCGGGCGGACCGCGCGTCACTCCGACATCGACGTCAACCCCGGCGCCTAAGCCGAGTGCGACGGACACCGGCAGCCCGAGCAGCAGCACGCCGTGGGCATCGATCCCGTACGACGCGAGCAAGCCGGTCGCCTGGCCGGGCACGATCGCCGATCCGCGCGTGCCCTGGTGCACTGCCGCGCAGCTGACCGCAACCGCCGACGGCTTCCAGGGAGCGACCGGCAGTGCGGCGGGAGCGGTCACCGTGGTCAACCAGGGTGCGCGGTGCGCACTGCAAGGCGTGCCGGTCGTCACCGGTTATTCGAGGTCGGGCGCGCAGATCGCCACACCGATGCCGGTGGACAGCTTCCAGCTACACCGCTGGGTATTGCTGCGGCCGCGCAGCTCCGCCTTCGTGATGGTGCAGATCTTCGGGGACAACTCGCGGTGTCGCGGCCCGGTCGCCCGACTGTCCGTCGCGATCGGACACGGCGGGCCGGCGCTGTCCGTCGTGCCGCATGACGTCGTCGCCGGCCGCAGCGTCGGGCCACGTTGCGGCACTGCAGCACCCGCGACGATGAGCGACACGTACTCCATCGGCACGGGCGCGTGGCTGCGCGACGGGCAGTCTGACATCACCGGCCCGTACGCCGAGGTCGACAGCTTGCCGCACACGGTGCTGGCCGGCACGGTGCTGCGATTCCAGGTGCTGGTCCGCGGGCTGCAGACCGACCCGTGCCCGGCGTATCGCGAGCAGCTGGTCACCGACAATGCGCCCAGCCGGGTGGTGGCGGACGCGGCGTACTACGTCAACTGCCAGGCGATCGGCGATCCGTCGGCGCCGTCGCAGCTGCTCGCCATGCAGCTCGCGGTGCCGAGCAATGCACCCGCGGGGCTCGCCGAGTTGTCCTGGGAGCTGCCGGTGGGCGATTCGGCGAACGTCTCGCACTCCGTGCGCATCGTCGCCCCGCCGCCGCCCTGCCGGCAGTCGCAGCTGTCGATCAAGGCCGGCCGCACCGGCGTAGGACTGGGCAGCTACTACGACCGCATTCTCTTCACGAACGTGTCGTCGACGACCTGCTCGCTGTTCGGTTATCCCGGCGTCCAGTTCGAGTCATCCAGCGGCCAGCCGCTGCCGACCACGCCGACTCATGGGTCGTCGTATCCCGTCGAAACCGTCGTGCTCCGGCCCGGCGGGGTCGCCTCGGACGTGCTCTCGGGCGCCGACTCCGGGCCGAACGGCGGCGCGACAGCCTGCACAAGGATCAACGGCGTCCGGATCATCGCTCCGGGCCTCACGACCCAGGTCCTCGTGCACGCGGCGATGGACTGCAACCACGGAACCATTCGCGTCACGGCTGTCGTCAGCGGCCCGAACGCATCGCCGTAGCGCACCCAGCGGCTTAGACCAACGCGCGCCGGACGATCCAGCGAGGCTTGCCGCCTCTGCGACCGGTTGTCTCCGTGACGCGGTCGAAGCCGTGCGACTCGAACAGCGCGACCGTCCCGACGTACCCGCTCACCACGTCGACCCGCTGATCGCCCACGTCGACCGGATATCCCTCGACCGCCGGTGCGCCCATCGCGGCAGCATGGTCGACGGCTCCGTCGAGGAGGGCGTGCATGAGGCCGCGTCGGCGAAATCCGGTGCGTACGACGAAACAGACGATTGACCAGACGTCGGCGTCGTCGATTCGCGGAATCGTTCGCGAGTTGAGCAGCGCGCAATGCGTCGACTTCGGTGCGACCGAGCACCAGCCGGCAACCTCGCCATCGACGTAAGCCAAGACGCCCGGCCCGGGCGCGCTCTTGCAGAGGCTCCGCATGTGCGCGATCCGCCCCGGCATGTCGAGGCTCGAGTTCCGATACGTCATGCACACACAGCCCTGGCCACCGGGCTTGCCCGGCACCAGCAACGACGCGAAGTCGTCCCAGCGGCCCACCGCCGGGTGCACCTCGACCGCCACAGGCCGAGCCTAGAAGCCGTCCCGCCAGGGGCGGGAGTGTCGGTGGTCGGGGCGAGAATGGATGGGTGTCGGCTCTGGAGCGGTTCTCGGCTGCGACCCGTGAGTGGTTCGCGGCGTCGTTCGCCGAGCCGACGGCTGCGCAAGACGGCGCCTGGGACGCCATCGCGTCGGGTGACCACGCGCTCGTCATCGCCCCGACCGGCTCCGGGAAGACGCTCGCCGCGTTCCTCCACGCCCTGGACCAGATCCTCACGACGCCCAAGCCGGCGGAGCGCGACCGCCGCTGCCGCGTCCTCTACGTCTCCCCGCTGAAGGCCCTCGCGGTCGACGTCGAGCGCAACCTGCGCTCACCTCTCGCGGGCATCCGGCACGCGGCCACCCGGTTGGGTCAGGACGTGTACGACGTCACCGTCGCGATGCGCACCGGCGACACGTCGGTCGAGGAGCGGCGAGCGTTCACCCGCACGCCGCCGGACGTGCTCATCACGACGCCGGAGTCCTTGTTCCTCATCCTCACCAGCCGCGCCCGCGAACAGCTCAGCGGCGTCGAGACGGTCATCATCGACGAGGTCCACGCGGTCGCGGGGACGAAGCGCGGCGCCCACCTCGCGCTGACCCTCGAGCGACTCGACGCGCTCCTCGACGCGCCAGCACAACGCATCGGCCTGTCCGCGACCGTTCGGCCGGTCGACGAGGTTGCGCGATATCTCGGCGGTTCGGCTCCCGTCACGATCGTTCAACCGCCGGCGGCCAAGACGATCTCGATCGACGTCGTCGTACCCGTCGAGGACATGACCGCGCTCGGCGAGGTCGTGCCTGACGCACGCGAAGGCTCCGCGGCGAGCGGCGACGCGCGCGCGAGCATCTGGCCGGCCGTCGAGGCCCGCATCGTCGACCTCGTCGAGGCGCACCGCTCCACGATCGTTTTCGCCAACTCGCGTCGCCTCGCCGAGCGGCTGACCAACCGGTTGAACGAGATCGCCTACGAAAGGAAGTACGGCGAAGAGTTAGCCGACGCCGGCGCGCCGGCCGAAGTCATGGCACAGGCCAGCGCATCGAAAGGCGCCCCGGTCGAGATCGCCCGAGCGCACCACGGCAGCGTCAGCCGCGAGCAACGTGCGCTGACCGAGGAGGCGCTCAAACGCGGTGACTTGCCGTGCGTCGTCGCGACGAGCAGCCTCGAGCTTGGCATCGACATGGGTGCGGTCGACCTCGTCGTGCAGGTCGAGTCGCCGCCGTCGGTCGCGTCCGGCCTGCAGCGCATCGGCCGGGCCGGTCACCAGGTCGGCGCCGTGAGCCGCGGCGTGATGTTTCCCAAGCATCGCGGCGATCTCGTGCCCGCCGCAGTCACCGCGCAGCGGATGCAGGCCGGCGCGATCGAGGCGATCTCGCTTCCGCGCAACCCGCTCGATGTCCTCGCCCAGCACGTCGTGTCGATGGTCGCGATGGAGCCGTGGTCGGTCGACGACGTCGCGGCGCTTGCTCGTCGTACGGCGTCGTTCAACGCCTTGCCGGACAGCGCGTTGCATGCGGTGCTCGACATGCTGGCGGGGCGTTATCCGAGCGACGAGTTCGCCGAGCTGCGGCCGCGCATCGTCTGGGACCGCGTCACCGGGCAGCTGACGGGACGGCCGGGCGCGCAACGGCTCGCGGTGACGAGCGGCGGGACGATTCCTGACCGCGGACTGTTCGGCGTCTTCCTCGTCGGCGATCGCCCCAACCGGGTCGGCGAGCTCGACGAGGAGATGGTCTACGAGTCACGTGTCGGCGACGTCTTCACCCTC
>JAFAQI010000549.1 GCA_019246495.1 Frankiales bacterium
ATCAACGCGTCGCCGTATGAGCGGCGCAAGGACGACATCCGCTGCGAGCTCGCGCAGCGGCGCTCGGCGGAGGCCGGCGCGACGCTCGCCTACGTCAACCTTGTCGGCGGACAGGACGAGCTCGTCTTCGATGGTGACTCCGTGATCGTCGCGCCGGACGCCGCGGTGCTCGCCCGCGGACCGCAGTTCACCGAGCATCTGCTCGTCGCGGATCTTGACCTGCCCGCGGCGAGCTCTGACGTCACCGGACCGGTCGACGCGCAGGACGGTACGACGATGACCGTGGTCCGCCAGGCAATTGCGGATCCTCCGCCTTCTAGGGCAGGCAATCCGCAATTGCCAGCAGCCACCACCGCCGAGACGGAGAGCGCCGAGCGGCTCGACGACTGCGCCGAGGTCTACGCCGCGATCGTGCTCGGCACCCGCGACTACATCCGCAAGAACCGGTTCGACACCGTCGTACTCGGACTGTCCGGCGGCATCGACTCCGCACTCGTCGCGACGATCGCCGCCGACGCGCTCGGCCCCGACAAGGTGCACGTCATCGGCATGCCGTCGCGCTACTCGTCCGCCGGCTCGGTCGACGACTCCGAGGAGCTCGCGCGGCGACAAGGCCTGCACTGGACGCTGTTGCCGATCGCCTCGATCGTCGACGCATACGAGAAGGCGTTCGCCGACGATGCGCTCGGTCTCGGCGGCGGTCTGCATGGCCTCGCGGAGGAGAACCTTCAGGCCCGCGTTCGCGGCGTGCTGCTCATGGCCGTGTCGAACGAGAGCGGCCACCTCGTGCTCACGACCGGCAACAAGAGCGAGCTCGCGACCGGCTTCTCGACGCTCTACGGCGACAGCGCCGGCGGCTTCGCACCGATCAAGGACGTCCCCAAGACACTCGTGTGGGAGCTCGCCCGCTGGCGCAACGCGGAGGCCCGCCGCCGCGGCGAGACCGAACCCATCCCGGCGCAGATCATCGACAAGCCGCCGTCCGCCGAGCTCGCTCCCGGCCAGCTCGACGAGGACCGGCTTCCGCCGTACGACGTCCTCGACCGGCTGCTCGACGATTACGTCGAAAGAGACAAAGGCCGCGACGAGCTGCTCGCCGCCGGCTACGACGCCGAGCTCGTCGAACGCGTGATCCGGCTGGTCGACGCGGCGGAATACAAGCGTCGGCAATATCCACCAGGCCCCAAGATCTCGCCGAAGAACTTCGGGCGCGACCGCCGCCTGCCGATCACCAACGCCTGGCGGGAGATCGCCGCGCCGCACGTCGACGACCCCGCCGAGATCCGCCCCGATCGGGAGAGCCCGAACCCGGCGTAGGGATGTCACACTGGAGACGTCCGGGGACCCGAACGGGCCTCGAGACGGGAGGAGTCCCATGACCGAGAGCACTGCTGTCGAAGACGGCGGCCTGTCCCCCTACGGCTCGCCGCGCAGCGACGAGGTCCGCCGTCGCATCCGCATCCATCACCTTCAGGCGATGAAGGACCGCGGCGAGCGCTGGGCGATGCTCACCGCCTACGAGCAGTACGCCGCCGCGGTCTTCGACGAGGTCGGAATCCCGGTCCTGCTTGTCGGCGACTCGGCCGCCAACAACGTCTATGGCTATGACACGACCCTGCCGGTGACCGTCGACGAACTGCTGCCGCTTGTGCGCGCTGTCACGCGATCGACGCGACGGTCACTCGTGGTGGCCGACATGCCGTTCGGCTCCTACCAGGAGTCGCCCGGGCAAGCACTGCACACCGCTGTTCGCTTCATGAAGGAAGGTGGCGCGCACGCCGTCAAGCTCGAGGGTGGGCGAGCCGTCGTCGGTCAGGTGGAGGCGATCGTCGGCGCCGGCGTACCGGTCATGGCGCACATCGGCTTCACGCCGCAGAGTGAGCACGGACTCGGCGGCTACCGCGTCCAGGGGCGCGGCGACGCTGCCGAGCGGCTGCTCGCCGACGCGCAAGCGCTCGAGGCCGCCGGCGCGTTTGCCGTCGTACTCGAGATGGTCCCCTCCGACGTCGCCGCGCAGGTGACGAAGGAGCTGCACATCCCGACGATCGGCATCGGCGCCGGTCCGGAGTGCGACGCGCAGGTGCTTGTCTGGCAGGACATGGCCGGGCTCAACAACGGCCCCAAGCCCAAGTTCGTGAAGCGCTACGCCGACCTCCGGTCCGTCCTCGCCGAGGCGGCGCGCACCTACGCAGACGAGGTCGCGACCGGCGCCTACCCCGCGGACGAGCACTCCTACGAATAGACACGCTCGACCGGCCCTCTGCGGCTGGGGGTCGTCTCTCTCGCTTCGCTCGCCCCGACGACCCCATGCCGCTGCCGGGCCGGATCTCGCTGTTACTTCCCAAGTTGCGCGCTGAGCAGTTCGCGCGCTTCGACCAGCGATGGGCCGTACCAGGTGAGGTGGCGGCCGGAGACGAGCCGCACGTCGACATCCGGAAAGGCCTCGGGGCCGTCGTCGACACTGAAGGCATAAGGCTCGTCCGGCAGGACGACCACGTCGTACGCCGGAAGTGAGTCGAGTTCGACCCGCGGATATCGCTCGGCGTGACGGGCGAGGACGTTGTCGACGCCGAGTCGAGCGAGCACGTCACCGGCAAAGGTGTCGCGGCCTAGCGCCATCCACGGCCGGCGCCAAATCGGCACGAACGCCTGCCGTCGCGGCCCGACGTACGGCGGCGCCCACGCCTGCTCCGCGGCATCGAGCCACTCCGGCCGGTCGAGCCGACAGGCGAGCCGCAGCATCCGGTCGAGCGACGCCAGCGCTTCCGGCAGCGTCTCGGGAGCGGTGACCCAGACCGCCAGGCCCGCCGCGCGGATCGCGTCGAGGTCGGCCGGCCGGTTCTCCTCGTCGTTCGCGATGACGACGTCCGGGCGCAGGCCGACGATGTCGGCGACGCGCGGGTTCTTCGTGCCGCCGACCCGCGGCACGTCGAGGTCCGCGGGATAGGTGCACCAGTCGGTCGCACCGACGAGCAGGCCGGATGCGGTGATGGCGATCGACTCCGTCAGCGACGGGACGAGCGACACGACCCGGCGTACCGCTGCCGGCACCGCGACCGGCAGCCCCAGGTCGTCCGTCAGCCCGCGCCCCCCCAGGTTGAGTGCGACGAAATCCACCTTCGCCGCCCGTCGGAAGGGTGGATTTCGTCGCACTCAACGGGTCAGACGTCGGTGACGCGCAGCCCTGCGTGCGCCTTGTAGCGGCGGTTGACCGAGATCAGGTTCGCCGTCAGCGCCTCGACCTGGTGGGCGTTGCGCAGCCGTCCGGCGTAGACGCCGCGCATGCCAGGGATCTCGTCGACCAGTGCCTGTACGACGTCTGTCGCCTCTCGGTCGTCGCCCAGCACGAGGACGTCGGTGTCGAGGTCATCGACGGCCGGGTCGAGCAAGAGCACCGCGCTGACGTGGTGAAACGCCG
>JAFAQI010000001.1 GCA_019246495.1 Frankiales bacterium
ATGCTGCTCGGTCTGGTCAGCCCGATCGCCGGCGAGGTCGAGCTGCTCGGCAGGTCGATGCCCGCCGGAGGGCGTACGGCGCTGCCGCACGTCGGCTCCCTCGTCGAGGGCCCGGCGTTCCACCCGTACCTGTCCGGCCGCGACAACATGCGCCGGCTCGACGCGTGTGATGCCACAGCCGACCCGACAACGAGGGACGAGCGGATCGACCGCGCACTCGACCGGGTGGGGCTGCGCGCGGCCGCGGGCAAGCGCTATCGGCAGTACTCGCTCGGCATGAAGCAGCGGCTCGGCATCGCCGCAGCGCTGCTGCAACCACGGGAGCTGCTCGTCCTCGACGAGCCGACCAACGGTCTCGACCCGCAGGGCACCCGGGAGGTTCGGACCCTGGTGCGCCAGGTCGCGAGCGAAGGTATGACCGTCCTGATCTCCAGCCATCTCCTGGCCGAGATCGAGCAGGTCGCGACTCACGTCGGCATCATGAGCGCGGGACGCCTGCTGCGGCAGGGACCGCTGGACGAGGTGCTCGGCGACAGCGGCCGGCGCCTCACCCTCCACACTCCACGTCCGGGTGAGGCGGTCCGGGCCCTGTCGGCACTGGGCCTCGTCGACGTCACCGAGGACCCCGTGGCCGGCACCGTCTCGGGCGACCTCGCCGGTATCGCCCCCGAGCGCATCGCGCCGGCACTGGTCGAGGCGGGCGTGCCGATCACCGGTCTCGCGGTCAGCCGGCCGGCGCTCGAGGAGTTCTTCGTCACGCTGACGGGGGAGGGCTTCGATGTCGCAGGCTGACGTCGTCGGCCGCCCGGGCCCGGGCCTCGCCCGCGCTGAGGTAGTCCGGCACCGCGGCGCGAGCCGTCGGCTGCTCGGCAGCGAGATCCGCATGGTCTTCCGCCGCCGCCGCAACATCGCGCTGCTCGTGCTGCTCGCGGCGGCGCCGCTTGCGATCGGTACGGCGGTGAAGGTGAGCGCGCCGCGTCCCGGTGGCGACGGCCCGCAGTTCCTCGGTCAGATCACGACCAACGGGCTGTTCCTGGTCTTCACGGCGCTCACCGTCACGCTTCCGTTGCTGCTGCCGCTCCTCGTCGCCGTCGTCGCCGGTGATGCCGTCGCGGGGGAGGCGGGGAGCGGGACGCTGCGCTACTTGCTCACCGTGCCGGTCACCCGCGGCCGGCTGCTCGGGGCCAAGGCCGTGGGCGTCCTCGCCTACGCCGCCGCTGCGGTCACGATCATCGGCGTCGTGGGTGTCGCCTACGGCGCTGCGCTGTTCGGCCTGCACCCGATGACCTTGCTGTCCGGCGACACGATCTCGCTCGCCGCCGGACTCGGCCGCACCGTCGAGGTCGTGCTCTACGTCGTGGCGACGCTCACCGGGTTCCTCGCGATCGGCCTGTTCATCTCCACGCTCACCGAGGTGCCGATCGCTGCGATGGCCGCGACGGTCGGAGTCGCGGTGGTCACCGCCGTACTCGACCAGGTGCCCCAGCTCGGATCACTGCGGACGATCCTGTTCACCCATCACTGGCTGGGCTTCGGCGAGATCTTGCGCAGCAGCGTCGACTGGCACACGTTGCTCTCGTGGCTCGGGCTCCAGCTCGGCTACGTCGTCGTCTTCGGCGCCGCCGCGTGGGCGCGGTTCACGACCGCCGACATCACGAGCTGACCGCTCCGGCTGAGCAAGCGTCAGGTGTTGTCCGCGGCAGCCGCCTCGACAGCCGCAACGGGCTCGGCCGCGGCTGCCTGCGCCTGCTCGACGAGCTGCGCGGCGTCGGCCGGGTCGATCTCGGAGACGTGGCCGCACATGGCGCACTGCAGAAGGCTCTTGCGCGAGAACGGGATGACCGGGATGAAGAACAGCGTGAACCAGCGCACCCGCTGGATGACAGCCTGCGACGCCGGACGCTGGCAGGCGCGGCAGATGAGCAGCAGTCGCGCGAGCACCTTCGCGCGCACCCGGAAGCCGAAGATCACGAGCATGGTTCCCCCTTGGTCTGTTGCCGGATCAACGAGCGATGCGCCGTCGAGTGACGGTGCGGAGGGCTGATCAGCGCCGCTCGGCGCGGTCGAAGGCGGCACCCCCTGCGCCCGCCTCCTGCATCGCGACCTCGCCGACCGCCGCGTAGCCCTCCTCGCTCTCCGCCCGCCAGCTGCGCCGCAACCGCGCCTCCGCGCCGCTTCCCCGCAGCCACGAGAAGACTGCCGCAAGGAAACAGAGCACCGCCGCGGCGGTGAACGCTGCATGCAGCCCCTTGCCGAACGGCCCCGAGATGAGCGACGGAAAGAAGCCCCGGCCGGTGAGGTAGTGGTAGTCGCCCGTCGACACGTGGGCGGCCGTCGCGGACGGCAGCAGCTGGTGGATCGGGTTGAAGCCCAGGAATGCCGAGAACAGGGAGCCGATCGGCGGCAGGCCGGCAATCTGGTGCGCCTGGGCGGCCGGGACGTGATGTGCGGTCAGGCCGGAGAACAACGCCGACGGTAGTGACGCGGCGAGGCCGAGCGTGATGATCGTGAAGAAGACACCGATCGAGAGCACCGAGGCGCTGTTCTGGAACGTGTTGAGCATTCCTGCGCCCGCGCCGCGCTGGCCGCTCGGCAGCGAGTTCATCACTGACGACGTGTTGGGTGCGAAGAACAGCCCGAGGGAGACGCCGACCAGCAACAGCAACAGCGCGAACCACGGATAGCTGAAGCTCATCGGCAGCGTGTTGAACAGCAGGAAGGTCACACCGGTGAGCAGTGCGCCGGCCGTCGCGAACGGCCGGGCGCCGAAGCGGTCGGAAAGCCGGCCGGACAACGGTCCGGAGATGAGGAAGCCGATCGTCAGCGGCACCATGTAGATGCCCGCCCACAGCGGCGTGGACGAGAACGAGTAGCCGTGCTCCGGCAGCCAGATGCCCTGGAGCCAGATGATGAGCATGAACTGCAGCCCGCCGCGCGCCAGCGCACTGAGCAGGCCCGCCAGGTTGCCCATCGTGAACGCGCGGTTGGCGAACAGTTGGAGCCGGAACATCGGCTCGGCGACGCGTCGCTCGACGCCGACGAAGGCGGCCAGCACCGCTGCGCCGCCGAGCAGGCACGTCAGCACGAACGGGTTGGTCCACCCCATCGTGTGCCCGCCGTAGGGCTGCAACCCGTAGACGATTCCGGTCAGCACGCCGACCAGACCGAGCGCGAACGTGACGTTGCCGAGCCAGTCG
>JAFAQI010000055.1 GCA_019246495.1 Frankiales bacterium
CGGTGCTCGCATCGACCAAGAAGCCGATCGCCTACGTCACGACCAAGAGCGGTCACTGCAAGCACGGTTACCAGAAGGCCACCCTGCACAGCGGCAAGGGCGCGAAGCGCAAGACCGTCTACGTCTGTGTCCTCCAAGTCACAAAGACCGTCTACAAGACCAAGACCAGCCCGTACCACGCGGCGAATGCCACCCTCGTGGGCAGCGGATCGAACACCGCCTACGGCGCGATCGCCGGCATCAGCGACGTCTTCAACGGTCTGCTCGGTTGCAACCCGATCGCTCCTGCCAGCCAGGTGCAACCGCTCGACTTCAGCTGCCCGCCGGGCTCGCTCAACTCGCTGACCGGCTCGGCCACCGAGAACCCGTTGAACGACGTTTCGGTCATCGAGCCCGCCATCGGCGGCAGCGCGGGCGTGCAGCAGCTGCAGTACCAGGGCGCCCACCTCGCCACCTACACCGGCGGCAAGGTGGCTCCCATCAACTTCACCACCACGGTCAGCTCGCCGTCCGCGAGCAACCTGCAGGGCCTGAACTTCGTCGGCTTCGCGCAGGACGGGCTCAGCTGGTTCCACTTCACCAGCGTGGACGGTACGGCGACGCCCTCAGCGACCGTCACCGACCTCTCGCTGTCCCAGCTGCAGGGGATCTGGAACGGCACGATCACCACGTGGGGACAGGTCAACGGCAACTCGTCGGACACCAGCCCGATCAAGGTCTACACCGCGTCGGCCGGCGCGGGCGTGCGGTCGGTGTGGGAGAAGTACCTCGGCGAGTCCGCCGGGGGAAGCTCGACGTACATCGAGTCGCAGGGCAGCACCTACGCCAACAGCCACATCATTCCGCAGAACGAGGACCAGAAGATCCTCGCGAACGGTGACGCGGCGAACGCGATCTTCTTCTTCTCTGTCGGCCGGTTCAACGTCCTCTGCGGCAGCGCCGGGACCAACGCGGCCTGCACCGACGGCAACGCGGGTACGTCTGTCGCCATCGGCAACATCGCGGGTGTCGCACCGACCGCAGCGAACATCTACAGCAAGACATACGCGCCGACGTTGAGCCTCTACACCGTCTACTCCAACGGCTCGAACCCCAACATTCCGGTAGCCACCCAGCCGACGCTGAACTTCATCAGCGAGGACGGCTTCCTCTGCAAGCCCAACACCAGCGAGGTCGACCCCAACACCGGCTACACGGTCCGTCAGGAGATCGACACCGCGATCCTGCGAAACGGTTTCCTGCCCCTTGACCACGCGACACTCGGCAGCAACGGCGTCGCAGACGAGAGCAGCATCATCGCGCCGTTCAGCGAGGACACGGGCGTGACGCACCCGGCCAGCATCACGGCCTCGCCGTACGCCGCACACGACCTCAGTGGCAGCTCGCCGACCGGTTACTGCAAGGTCAGCACGACCGACACGGTCAGCAGCACGCAGTAGCGGTCGGCGTAGCGCCGCACGCATGCACCTCGTGCGGGACGACCGTGCTGGGCGGTTGTCCCGCACGAGGTAGTCAACAGCCCGCCCTTTGGTCCGCGGCCCCGGCCGACGGATCCCAGCCAAAGGACATCGAAGATGACAAGCACGACCGCGCCGCTCGCGGCGGCCGGGGCCATCCCGCCGCCGCGAGCGATCGTCGACCGGCCGAGCCGGTCCGACCGCATCTACCGTGGCGGCATCCGCACGGTCGGGCTCACGATCCTCGTGCTGCTCGTCCTGATTGCGGTGTTCCTCGGCTATCGCGCGTGGCCCGCGCTGCAGCGCATGGGCTTCGGTTTCCTCACGACCACCGGCTTCGTGACGACCGGAACCCACCCGAAGTTCGGCATCGCCGCCGCACTCGCCGGCACCGTGACGATCGCGCTCATCGCCCTTGTCGTCGCGACTCCCATCGGGCTCGCCAGCGCGCTCTTCCTGAGCTTCTACTCGCCCCGCCGGCTACGCCGGCCGCTCACGTCGCTCATCGACCTCATGGCTGCCGTGCCGAGCATCGTCTACGGCCTGTGGGGGTTCTTCCAACTGCGACCGCATCTCGAGCCGACCGCCCGGTGGATCGGGACCCATCTCTCGTGGATCCCCATCTTTCACACGGCCTCGAGCGGGGAGCTGTC
>JAFAQI010000231.1 GCA_019246495.1 Frankiales bacterium
GGCGCGGCCGGCGAGGCTTTCGTCGCGGCGCCGCTCGTCGTCGACGGCCGCACGATCGGCGTCCTAGGCCTCGGGTTCTCCCACGCTCACGACCTCGACGACGAAGGCCTGTTGTTCATCGACGCGGCGACCGCGCAGTGCGCCGGCGCGCTGCACCGCGCACTCGTCGGCGAGGAGCAACAGCGCCACCTTGCCGAGGCGCGTGAGACGGCTCGACGCCTCCAGACCCTGCAACGACTTACGGCGGCGCTAGCGGATGTCGGTGGCGAGCAGGACGTCGTCGAGGTCGTGCTGCGCGAGGCTGCTGACGCCGTCGGCGCAACGCGGGCCGCACTCTGCGTCCTCGACGAGGACGCCGGCATGATGCGGACCGTCCGGAGTGTCGGTCTCGGCGAGCGGGTGCAGACGGAGTTCGCGGACTTCCCCTACGTCCCGGGGCTTCCGGCGAGCGACGCGCTCATCCGTCGACAGCCGGTGCTGATCCGAACGTCTGCCGAACGCGACGAGCTCTACCCCGCGCTGGCCGGTCAGGAGACCATTCACAGCGCCTGGGCCTGCCTGCCGCTGGTGCTCGGCGACCGCGGCATCGGCGCGCTCGCGCTGGCCCTGCCCGGGCCGCAGGACTTTCCGCCCGGCGACGTCGAGTTCCTCGAGGCGCTCGCCGACCAGTGCGGGCATGCCCTCGAACGCGCGCGGCTGCTCGACGTCGAACGCGGCAACCGCAACCGGCTGGAGCTTCTCGCCGAAGCGGGACGCATCTTCAGTGCGCCTCTCGACGTACAGCTCACGTCGTTGCAGTTCGCCCGGCTCATGGTGGGTCGTATCGCCGACGCGGTCACCGTGCATCTTCGCGAGGCCGACGGCAGCTACGTGCTCACCGCCGCCCAGCACGCCGACCCGGAGCAGGGGCCGGCGCAGCGCGAGATCGCGGCGAACCTGCCGGCGCAGGTGGTCGAGACCTACGAGCGCATCCTCGACACCGGCGAGCCGATCCTGTTCACCGCCGAGCCCATCGAGCAGTTCCTCTCGACCCTCGACGAAGCGGAAGCCGCGCGGGTGCTCGCTGCGCGACCCGCGCGCTCCAACATCGTGCTGCCACTCGTCGCCGGCGGACACAAGCTCGGCGTGCTCAACGTCACCACTGTCGAGGGTGGCTGCACGCCGTTCGGCGAGCCCGACGTCGAACAGCTGCAAGAGCTCGCCGGACGGCTCGCGCTGGCGATCGACAGCGCGCGGCTCCTGCGACAGCAGACCGAGATCGCACACACGTTGCAGCGTTCGCTGCTGCCGGCAGTGCTGCCGCAGGTGCCCGGTGCCGAGGTCGCCGTGCGCTACCTGCCCGGCGCTGAAGGCGTTGACGTTGGCGGCGACTTCTACGACGTCGTCCCACTGCCGAGCGGTCGCATCGGTCTCGTCGTCGGTGACGTTATGGGACGTGGCGTCCGCGCCGCCGCCGTCATGGGTCAGCTGCGCGCGGCGGTCCGCAGCTACTGCCTCGAAGGTCACCCGCCGGCGTCGTTGTTGACCCGGCTCGACCGGCTGGTCGGCACGCTCGAGGAAGGCTTGCTCGTCACGGCCCTTTACGCCGAGTGGGACCCGGTGCGGCAGACGGTGCTGTGCTCGTGCGCCGGTCACCTGCCACCACTCGTACGGCGACCCGGCGAGGCGCCGGCGTTCCTCGACATCGACCCCGGCGTCCCGCTCGGCGTCGGCGTGCAGAGCTACACCGAGGTCGAGGTGAGCCTCCCGCCGGGCTCGCTGCTGCTCGGTTACACCGACGGTCTCGTCGAAGGGCCGGACCTCCCGCACGAGGACGGGATGCGCCGCCTCGCCGCCGCGGTCACCGGAGTGGACCGCGCGATGGACGTCTGCGACGCGGCGCTGGCCGAACTCCGGCCCGCGGTCGCCGACCGGAGGTACGACGACGACACCGCCCTGCTCGCCATCGTCACGCACGCCGTCGGCGAGACTCCGCGGCCGGCGGACGAGGACCCCGGTCTCGTCTCGCTCGACCTGCCTGCCGACACCGAGTCGCCGAGCCGCGCGCGCGAGACCGTCGCGTCCGTGCTGACATCGTGGGGCCTCGCGTCCTTGATCGACGCAGCGGTGCTCCTCGTCAGCGAGATCGTGACGAACGGCGTGCGGCACGCCGGCACAGGCATGCGGTTGACGATCCAGCGCCGGGGCGAGTCGCGGCTGCGCATCGCTGTCACAGATGCCGCGCCGGAAGTCGCGCTGCGGCCCCGCCAGTCGCCCGAGGACGCCGAGGGTGGCCGGGGCCTGTTCCTCGTCGAGCACCTGTCGGCCGGATGGGGATCCGTCGCCGACGAGAACGGCAAGACGGTCTGGTTCGAGCTGGTCACGTGACCGAGGCAACAACCGCCGGCTTCGGACCTCGCGTGCTGGCCTTCCTCATCGACGGCTTCCTGGCAGATGTCATCGCGTTGATCAGTGGCCGGCGCCCGGGTGATGCGGCGTACGGACTCATCACCTATGGCGCGTTCCTGCTCATCGAGCTCGTCTTCGTCTCGCTCGCCGGGCAGACGCCGGGGATGCGGGTCGCCGGCCTCGTCGTCGTGCGCGCGAGCGACGGTGGTCGGCCGCGCCTCGGCTGGGTGGTCGTGCGGACGCTGCTGCTGGCCGCCGTCGTACCCGCCCTCATCCCGGACCCGACCGGACGGCCGATGCACGACCGCGCAGCCGGCACCCGGATGTTGACGACTCGCTGAGCTCGCCGGATCAGCGAATCTTGCCGCGCGGGATCTGGCCGGGCCGCGGCATGGGTCCCTTGGGCATCGGCACGTTGGTGCCGCCGAGCGCCTTCATGCGGGCTTCGAGACCGTTGACGTCCTTGCGACCGACGTTGCGGGGGAGCCGCATCATGTGCGACTGCAAGCGCCGCAGCGGCACCTGCCCCTCGCCGTCGCCGACGACGACCTCATAGATCGGCGTCTCGGGCGCGACCCGGCCGACGCGGCGCTTCTGGTCGGTGAGCAGCTGGCGCAGCTGCGCCTGTGACGTGCCTTCGGCGACGAGTACGACGCCGGGCCGACCGATCACCCGATGGACCAGGTCCATGTTGCGGTTGAACGCGACCGCGGGAGTGACGCGCCACTCGCCGCGCAACGACTGGAGCACCGACGCGGCCGCCCCGGGCTGACCCTCGACCTGCGAATACATCGACGCTGTCGCCCGGCGGCCGAACAGCGCAGTGCCGGTCAGCACGCCGGCCGGGACGGCGAGGATCGAGAACATGATCGGGTGGCCGATGAGGATGCCGACCGCGACCAGGACGCCGAGCACGAGCAGAGCCGGACCGAAGACCTTCAGTGGCAACTTCGGGTCCGC
>JAFAQI010000540.1 GCA_019246495.1 Frankiales bacterium
CGGCGCTTCGCTACTACGCGATCATGGGTCTGCTGCTCGGTGGTCTCTACGTACGCCGAGGACTCGTGTGCTCGATGGCTGCGCACGCTGCGTTCAACGGCGTACTCACTGTCGCCGCCCTCGCAGTCGTCCTGTCCCCGGCCAAGGCCGTCACGGTCGG
The DNA here is from genome assembly GCA_019246495.1 of Frankiales bacterium. Classification (GTDB taxonomy): domain Bacteria; phylum Actinomycetota; class Actinomycetes; order JAFAQI01; family JAFAQI01; genus JAFAQI01. Next base: position 161 of record JAFAQI010000540.1, read on the forward strand.
CCACGTCACGTTCGGCGCGCCCGGTGGCTGGACCAAGGTCGCCGATGCAACGAGCGCGGCACCGTTTGCGTTCGGCGCCGAGAGCGCGTCGGCGCTCGAGCTGACCGGTCCGTCGGGCGCGATGCTCGCGGTCCTCGACCGAACGTTCGTCGCGGGCCAGACGCCGACGGAGCTCACCCAGCGCATCCAGGACGGGCAGCTCGCCGCCGACTATCCCGGCCTGTCCGTCGACGTCGCGTCGACCCGCCAGGTGCGGCTGCCGGCCGGTCCAACGGTCGAGGTCGACGTCTCGATCGAGGGCCACCGCGGCACGATCGCCTACCTCGTCCTGCCGACCGAAACTGTGAAGTTCATGTTCTTCAGCGGCGGCAGCATGAAGGCGCAGTCCGACTTCGGCCGGATCCTCGACAGCGTCCAGGTCGCCTGACCGCTGCACCCGCCTCGTCGGCGGAGGATGCGAGATTCGAACTCGCGAGGGGTTGCCCCCAACACGCTTTCCAAGCGTGCGCCCTAGGCCAACTAGGCGAATCCTCCGGGCGCGAGTCTAGTGGGCGCAGCGCACTGTGGAGCACGGCTGCCGGTCGGCTCCGCGACGGCTAAAGTGGCCGCAGACCCCTCGTGCGGCGTTACCCCGCCCAACCCCCCCAGGGCCGGAAGGCAGCAAGGGTAAGCGGGCTCTGGCGGGTGTGCGAGGGGTCCTCACATTCGGCTCGCGTTGGAGCGGCAGATGAGCTTGGCGTTGTACCGGAAGTACCGGCCCGCTTCCTTCGCCGAGGTGGTCGGGCAGGACCACGTCACGGAGCCGCTCCAGCAGGCCCTGCGCACCGGTCGCATCCACCACGCCTACCTCTTCAGCGGCCCGCGCGGCTGCGGCAAGACCTCCAGCGCGCGCATCCTCGCGCGGTCGCTCAACTGCGCGCAGGGCCCGACACCTACGCCGTGCGGCGAGTGCGACTCATGCGTCGCGCTCGCGCCCAACGGGCCCGGCAGTCTCGACGTCATCGAGATCGACGCCGCGTCGCACGGACTCGTCGACGACGCCCGCGACCTTCGCGAACGCGCCTACTTCGCGCCGGTCTCGTCGGCGTACAAGATCTACATCATCGACGAGGCGCACATGGTCACGGCGCAGGCGTTCAACGCCCTGCTCAAGGTCGTCGAGGAGCCGCCGCCGCACGTGAAGTTCATCTTCGCGACGACCGAGCCGGACAAGGTCCTGTCGACCATCAAGTCGCGCACGTTCCACTACCGCTTCCGGCTCATTCCGCCGGCCGTGCTGCGCGAGTTCCTCGCCGGCCTTTGCGCGCGCGAAGGTATCGAGGTCGACCCGCTCGTCCTGCCGCTCGTCGTGCGTGCGGGTGCGGGGTCGGCCCGCGATGCGCTGTCGGTGCTCGACCAGCTCGCGGCCGGAGCGGACGACGAAGGCGTCACCTACGAGCGCGCGCTGTCGATCCTCGGCTACACCGACGCGGCGTTACTCGACGACGCCGTCGACGCATTCACGGCCGCCGACGGTGCAGCCGTCTTCCGCGCGGTCGATCGGGTCATCGAGGCCGGTCTCGACCCGCGCCGCTTCGCCCAGGACCTGCTCGAGCGGTTCCGCGACTTGCTCGTGCTCGACGCCGTACCCGACGCCGGTTCGACTGGCCTGCTCGACCTGCCCGCCGACGAGCTCGAGCGGATGCGCGGTCAGGCCGCGCGGTTCGGCCGGGCCGGACTCACTCGCGGCGCCGAGGTGATGGCTCAGGCGCTCGTCGACATGAGAGGTACGACGAGCCCGCGGCTCGTTCTCGAGCTCGCGTGCGCGCGCATCCTGCTGCCGGCTGCGTCGACCGACGAGGTCGCGACACTCGCGCGCATCGACCGGCTCGAGAAGCGGCTGTCGGTCACCGACCAGCCGCAGGCCCGCCCACGCGCCGACAGTGCAGCCGCTGCCGAGTCCGCACCCCCGGCCGCACGAGCTGTTACTGACGAGACCCCGGCGGCCGCCTCCGCACCGGCGACCGAGCCCCCTGCGCAAACGGCCGTGGCGCCCACGGCACCCGCCGAGACCGCGCCGACCCCGCCTGCGGCGACGAATCCCGCGCAGCCGGCTGCGCCTGCCGGCACCCCGGGCGCCGTCGACGTCACGGCACTGCGCCGGCTGTGGGACGACGTGCTCGACGCCGTCAAGCAGCGCAACCGCTCGGCCCACGCAATGCTCAAGGAGTACGCGCAGGTCGCGGCCGTCGACGCCAAGTCGGTGACGCTCGCCTTCAGCAACAGCGCCATCGGGCGCCAGTTCGAGGCCAAGAGCGAGTTCTTCCGCGACGCGCTGCGTGAGGTCGCCGGCATCGACCTCAAGGTGCAGACCACCGGCGGCAACCCGGCGCCGACGGCCTCTGCCCCGCCCCGGTCAGGCGGCGGCAACGGACCAGCGCCGACCGCACCCGCCCGGCATGAAGACGTCATCGACGTCACCGACACCGACGAGGACGAGCCGGACGACTCGACCCCCGACACCACGCCCGCCGACGCCGTCGCGCTCTTGCAACAGGGCTTCGACGCGCAGGTCATCGACCGCATCGAGGGCACCTGACGACGTAGGCTGACCCCATGCCGGCGCAGCCCAACATGCAGCAGCTGATGAAGCAGGCCCAGCAGATGCAACAGCAGCTGATGTCGGCCCAGGCCGAGCTGGCCGAGCTCGAGGTGGAAGGCACCGCGGGCGGTGGTCTGGTCCGCGCCACGATGACCGGGTCCGGCGAGCTGCGTGCTCTGCAGATCGACCCCAAGGCGGTCGACCCTGACGACGTCGAGACGTTGCAGGACCTCATCGTCGCAGCGGTCCGCGACGCCGGTCGCGCCGCGCAGGACCTCACCCAGGAGAAGATGGGGCCACTGGCCGGCGGGCTCAACCTGCCCGGGTTCTAGGCGATGTACGAAGGGGCCGTTCAGGACCTCATCGACGAGCTCGGCCGCCTTCCCGGCGTCGGACCGAAGAGCGCCCAGCGCATCGCGTTCCACCTGCTCGCTGCGGATCCCGTCGACGTACGCCGACTGGTCTCCGCACTCACCGAGGTCAAGGACAAGGTCCGGTTCTGCACGGTCTGCGGCAACGTCGCGGAAGAGGAGCAGTGCCGGATCTGCCGTGACCCGCGACGCGACCGCGCGGTCATCTGTGTCGTCGAGGAGCCGAAGGACGTCGTCGCGATCGAGAAGACTCGCGAGTTCCGCGGTCGCTACCACGTGCTGGGCGGCGCCATCTCACCGATCGAGGGCGTTGGTCCCGACGACCTCCGCATCCGCGAGCTCATGACGCGGCTCGCTGACGGTGAGGTCACCGAGCTGATCCTTGCGACAGACCCCAACCTCGAGGGCGAGGCGACTGCCACCTACCTCGCTCGGCTCGTCAAGCCGATGGGTCTTCGGGTGACCCGGCTCGCGAGCGGACTACCGGTCGGCGGCGACCTCGAGTACGCCGACGAGGTCACCTTGGGTCGCGCGTTCGAAGGCCGCCGCCTCCTCGACGTCTGAGCAACTCACCTCTCACCGAACTTTGGCGATCGAATCGGACACGCCACGCTCGAGCTGTCCGAATTCTGCGCCAAAGTTCGGGGCGGGAGTCAGGCGATCGGGGTCGGATGCGCGTAGGGGCGGAACGACGCGGCCGGTGGCTGTTGCAGGGTGACGCTCGCCAGCTCCACGCTGTTGCCGCTCGGATAGCGCACGGTGGTGAGCACGCCGTCGCTGCTGAAGCAGTAGGTCGCCTGCGTGACGACCGGCGTGCCGCCTGACCCACCGCGGACCGCAAAGCACGCACTCGCCTGAAGCGCGCCACCACCCATGCTCACGGGTTGGCTGGTGACGTCGTAGGCGTCGGCATGCTGTGACAGCGCGAGCAGGTCGCTCGAGAACAGGTCCTGCGCGAGCAACCGGAACGCCGCGGGGATCGGCCGGCCGTTGCGCGCGACCCGGAAGCAGGTACGCCGGTGCCCAGCCGCGTGGCAGGCATAGCTGGCCGCGGGGGTGACGATGAGCGTCGCCGAGGCCCGGCCGGTGACGACGTCGACGCGCAACGCATGCGGGGCGCGCCACACGTTCCACGTGGCAGTCGAGCGCGGATGCCGCTCGCGAGCGGTGTAGCTCGCGCGATAGGTGAGCGCCGCGCCGGCCGACGCGAGACGCGCGAGCGACGTCGCCGCCGGGATCGACGGCGTGGCCGATGCCGTCGTCGGCGGCGGGGTCGGCGCGGGGCTTGACCCGCCGCCCTGGCACCCGCCGATGGCGACCAGCGCCAGCGCCGCGACAACGAAGTTTCGCTGCGCCCGCACGAAAGTCAGTCAAGCACGGAAGCCGGGTTGCCTAGACTGGACATGACCGTTCCGCCCTCGAGAGGTTTCCGATGTCGCTCGTCGTGCAGAAGTACGGCGGCTCGTCGGTTGCGGACGCCGAGAAGATCAAGCGCGTCGCGCAGCGGATCGTCGATGCCCGGCGTGACGGCAACGACGTTGTCGTCGTCGTGTCCGCGATGGGTGATACCACCGACGACATGCTCGATCTGGCGCAGCAGGTCTCGCCGCTGCCGCCACCGCGCGAGCTCGACATGCTGCTCACCGCCGGCGAGCGAATCTCGATGGCGCTGCTCGCGATGGCTATCGCCAACCTCGGCTTCGAGGCGCGTTCGTTCACCGGCTCACAGGCCGGCGTGATCACCGACTCCGTGCACGGACGCGCCCGCATCATCGACGTCACGCCCGGCCGCATCCGCGACGCACTCGACGCCGGCTACATCGCGATCGTCGCGGGCTTCCAGGGCGTCTCGCAGGACACGAAGGACATCACCACTCTCGGCCGCGGCGGGTCCGACACGACCGCGGTCGCCCTCGCCGCCGCACTGCAGGCCGAGGTGTGCGAGATCTACACCGATGTCGACGGTGTCTTCTCCGCCGATCCGCGCATCGTTCCGACCGCGCGAAAGCTCGACCGCATCTCCTACGAGGAGATGCTCGAGATGGCAGCGTCGGGCGCCAAGGTCCTCATGCTGCGCTGCGTCGAATACGCCCGCCGCTACGGCGTGAAGGTGCACGTGCGCTCGTCGTTCTCCGAACATTCCGGCACCTGGGTCGTATCCGTCCCCGAGGAGGAGCAAGTGGAGCAGGCGATCATCTCGGGTGTCGCTCACGACCTGTCCGAGGCACGCGTCACGGTTGTCGGTGTGCCGGACAAGCCCGGTGAGGCCGCCGGCATCTTCCGCGCAGTCGCCGAAGCCGACGTCAACATCGACATGATCGTGCAGAACGTGTCCGGCTCGACCGGACGCACCGACATCTCGTTCACGCTGCCCAAGAGCGACGGCCAGAAGGCGATGGAGGCACTCGAAAAGGTGCGGTCGAGCATCGGCTTCGAGTCACTGCTCTACGACGACCACGTCGGCAAGGTGTCGCTCGTCGGTGCCGGCATGCGCTCGCACCCCGGTGTGTCGGCGAAGTTCTTCGAGGCACTTGCCGCCGCCGCGGTCAACGTGCAGAACATCTCCACGTCGGAGATCCGCATCTCCGTGGTCTGCGCCGACACCGACGTACCCGTCGCCGTACGCGCAGTGCACGAGGCATTCGAGCTCGACGGCGCGGACGAGGCGGTCGTCTACGCAGGCACCGGCCGATGACGACGCGAAAGGTCAACGTCGGCGTCGTCGGCGCGACCGGTCAGGTCGGCGGTGTCATGCGCCGGCTGCTCGCCGAGCGCAACCTCCCGGTCGGTCAGATTCGGTTCTTCGCGTCCGCGCGATCGGCCGGTACGACGCTGCCGTGGGCCGGCGGTGACGTGGTCGTCGAGGACGCTGCGACCGCTGACCCGAGCGGGCTCGACATCGCACTGTTCTCCGCCGGCGCGCAGACCGCACGCGAGCAGGCGGAGCGCTACGCCGCGGCCGGCGCGGTCGTCATCGACAACTCCTCGGCCTGGCGGATGGACCCGGACGTGCCGCTGGTCGTCAGCGAGGTGAACCCCGGCGCCCTTGACCGCGCGGCCAAGGGCATTGTCGCCAACCCCAACTGCACCACGATGGCCGCGATGCCGGTGCTCAAGCCGCTGCACGACGAAGCAAGGTTGACCCGGCTCGTCGTCAGCACCTACCAGGCCGTCTCCGGCAGCGGCGGCGCTGGCGTCGAGGAGCTCGACAAGCAGGTGCGCGAAGTGGTCGACCGCGCAAGCGAGCTCACTCATGACGGTGGCGCTGTGACGTTCCCCGCGCCGGTGAAGTTTCCGCGCCCGATCGCGTTCAACGTCGTACCGCTCGCCGGCAGTCTCGTCGATGACGGCAGCTTCGAGACGAACGAGGAGCAGAAGCTCCGCGACGAGACCCGCAAGATCCTCGACATCCCGGACCTCGCCGTCTCCGGCACGTGCGTGCGGGTCCCGGTCTTCACCGGTCACTCGCTGTCGATCAACGCCGAGTTCGCCCGGCCGCTGTCGATCGACCGCGCCACCGACTTGCTGCGCGCGGCTCCCGGCGTGGAGCTCTCCGACGTCCCGACACCCCTGCAGGCCGCCGGTGCCGACCCGTCGTACGTCGGGCGGTTGCGCGTCGATCCCGGCGTCGACGGCGGCCGTGGACTCGTGCTGTTCGTGAGCAACGACAACCTGCGCAAGGGTGCGGCGCTCAACGCCGTGCAGATCGCTGAGCTCGTCGCGCAGCGAATGTCCTAGCGACTTTCCGCAAGAGCAGAGCGGCTCAGCGTTCGACCGGAGTTCCCGCGATCGCAGCACCGGTCGCGACGACCTCGTCCGCAAGTCCCGCGGCGATGTCGTCGACCGTCACGACCCGGCCGCGCAGGCCACGCCACAGCACCGGCAACGGCAGCACGCACACCAGCGACAGCACGGCGGCCGTAACGAACGGCACCCACCGGGCGACACCGAACAGTGCGCCGCTCACCGCAGCCATGACGGCGAGCGCTGCCGTCTCCGCAGTGCTGAAGAAACCCTGTGCCCGGCCGAGGGCATCAGGCTCGACCGTCTGCGTCAGCAGTGACTGCGCGGCGGGGAACGCAACCGCAACACCGATCGCCTCGGCGACACCGAGGCCCATGAGGTACGCCGGCGACGGCAGGAACGGATACGTCGCGGCGAACGCCGCCGCCGCTACCGTTGCGACGACCGCCAGCACTCGCCGGTCGAGTCGGTCGACGAGCCGCCCGGCAGCGGGAGACACCGCCGCGAACGGGATCGCGAACAGTGTCCACGACAGACCGATTTGCCAGGTCGCTGCGCCGCGGGAGTTCATGAGCAGGCTCCAGCACGTCTCGTAGACGCCGGTCACCAGACCTGCCGCAACGCCGATCAACGTCACGCCGACGAGCGCGCCGCCCACCCTGAGCGGCGCCCGCACCTCTGTCGCGCGCGCAACCTCGCGCGGTGCTTGTCGCGTCCCGACGACGATCGGCACCGTCGCAAGAACCGCTGCCGCGGCGCTCGCGACGAACAGCCATCGCAACCCGCCGACGCCGGTCGTCGTACCGGCGAGCGGTCCGATCGCCATGCCCGAGAGCTCCGCCGCGAACACGATCGAGAAGGCCCGGCCGCGCCGTTCCAGCGGGACGACGAGGCCCACCAGCGCGAGGCTCGCGACCTGGACCGCACCGGACCCGACGCCTTGTACGGCGCGAAGCACGACGTAGCCACCGGTACCGACGGAGGTGAGGAACCCGAGGCTCGCTGCGGCGTAGAGGCCGAGGCCACCCAGCATCACCGGGCGATGCCCGATCCGGTCGGTGAGCCCGCCGGCGACGTACTGCGTCAGCACACCCGCCACGAAGAACGCGCCGATGACCGCACCGACCATCCCGTCGGACGTGCCGTGCCGGCGCAGATAGAGCGGCAGCAGCGGCAGGACCGCGCTGGCGCCGATGCCCTGCACGAAGATCGCGACGATGATCGCCCCGACGACCCGCCCGACGCGTGGGTCGCCGCCGACCACGCGATCGAGGGCCCGGATGGGTCGCATGCCCGACAGTCTCCCGCGCGCCGCCGACGGGCTCATCTGGGTTTCCCTCGCGTCGCACCGGAGGCGACACCGTTGCGCAGCTCAGTCGGACAGGTGGTCCGGGCGGCTCCGCCCGGCGACGATCGACAGCGTCCCGCCCGCGATGAAGATCAGCCCGAGGCCGGCGAGCTCGGCTTCCGTCGTACCGGTCCGCGGCAGCTCGGGCTGTCCGGCCGTGGCGGAGACTCCACCCGAGCCGGAGCCGCCGGAGGACGTCGAGCCGGAACCCGACCCGGAGCCGCCGGACGACGTCGAGCCGCCGGCCGATGTGCGGGCGTGCCCATTGTGACCGCTGTGCCCGGTCGAGCCCTGGGTGCCGGCACCGGTGGACGTGCTCGGTGCGCCGGGTCGATGGCCGGCATTGGTCCGCGACCCCGAATGCCCTGAGCCGCGGGTGGCGACGGCGACGAGGCCGATCGTCACGATGATGAGGAGCCCGAAACGGATGAATTCCACCCGCAACCGACTCGCGTCCACGTCACAACTGCATCACACGTCACGCCGCAGACCAAGATCATCCGCGGCGTGCCGCCGTTCGCATTGGTCGGGATGGCGGGATTTGAACCCACGACCCCCTCGTCCCGAACGAGGTGCGCTACCAAGCTGCGCTACATCCCGCGACCGCGCTGACGCGCGGCGCCGAGTCTAGGCCACCCGGGAATGGACGGCGGGCACCAGCCGCAGCAGGCTTGCCTCCGGCGGGCAGGCGAACCGCACCGGCGTGTAGGGCGAGGTGCCCAGGCCCGCCGATACATGCAGCCACGCGCCGCGCTGCGCCGCCGACTCGTCCGGCCACGGCCATAGGCCGCGCGCCCGCCGGCGGTCCAGCCCGCAGTTCGTGACCAGCGCGCCGTATCCCGGCACCCGCAGCTGGCCCCCGTGCGTGTGGCCGGACAGCACCAGGCCGAACCCGTCCGCCGCGAACGCGTAGACGACCCGCGGCTCGGGGGTGTGCGACAGCCCGATGCCGACCGCGGCGGTGACCGGTCCGGCCACGCGGTCGTAGTGGTCGGCTTGCAGATGCGCGTCGCTCACGCCGGCCAGCTCGATCGTTACGCCGCGGACCTTGATCGTCGTACGCCGATGGGTGAGGTCGAGCCAGCCGGCATCGGTCAGCGCCGTGCGGAGCTCGCCCCACGGCAACGGGTCGCCGTGGCGCCGCTCACCGCGGTCGGGCATCAGGTAGCGCGCGGGATTCTTCGGGACCGGCGCGAACCAGTCGTTCGACCCGGGCACGAAGGCGCCCGGCCGGTCGAGCAGCGGTCCGAGGGCCTGGAGCACAACCGGAACGCCGCGGTGCGACGCGAGGTTGTCTCCGGTGTCGACGACGAGATCCGGCTCGAGCTCGGCGAGGCTGCGCACCCAGTCGACCTTCCACGGCTGGCCAGGCGTCGCGTGCAGGTCGGACAGGTGCAGCACGGTGATCGGCTCGGCCCCGGTCGGCAGCACTGGCACGTCGTAGCGGCGGAGCCGGAACGCCTTGCGTTCGATCGCCCAGCCGTAACCGACCGCGGCGGCGCCGAGTGCCGTCACGGCGGATAGCGCGACGGCTGGACGCATGCGTCAACCCTAAGGTTGCCGGCATGGCGTTGAAGGAGCGTTTGCAAGCTGACCTCACGACCGCGATGAAGCAGCGCGACGAGCTCACCGCGTCGACGCTGCGCATGGCGCTCACTGCGGTCACCACGGAGGAGGTTGCCGGCAAGCAGGCGCGGGTGCTGAGCGACGAGGAGGTCCTCACCGTGCTGCGCCGCGAGGCGAAAAAGCGCCGCGAGGCGGCAACCGCGTTCGACGACGCCGGTCGCGCCGAGCTCGCCCAGCGCGAGCGTGAGGAAGGCGAGGTGCTCGCCCGCTACCTGCCGGCGCAGCTCGAGGACGCCGAACTGGCCGAGCTCGTCGCCGCCGCCATCGCGGAGACCGGCGCCGCCGGACCGCAGGCGATGGGTCAGGTCATGAAGGCCGTGCAGCCCAAGGTCGCGGGTCGCGCTGAGGGTGGCCGGGTGGCCGGGGAGGTACGCCGCCAGCTCGGGGCCGGCTGACCACCGCGGATGCCGAGGCTCAGTGGCACTTCGGCGGGCCGTGACCGTGCGGCTTCGGTGAGCAGGACGGTGACGGCGGTGGCGATCCCGGCGTCGGTGACGGCGACGTCGACGGGTTGGCGCTCGGCTGCTGGCTGTGCTGTGGCTTGGTCGGCGGCGCGTGACCGTTGCTCACGAAGATGACGACCGTCCCGCCGGGGGGCGCGGCCGAGGACGGGCTCGTCTTCGCGACGGTGCCCTTCGGGAATTCCGACGGCACCTCCGTCGAGGCGACCACGACGCTGAAGCCCGCGTGCTTGAGCAGTGAGGTCGCGTCCGCGACCGTCAGGCCGGTGACATCGGGCACCGGCTTCGTGATGCCCTGAACGAACTGCTGGTCGGGCGGAGGGAGCGGGATGACCGGCACGCCCTTCAGCGCTGCCGTCAACGTGTCCCGCCAGATTGGGCCGGCGATCGTGGCGCCGAAGACCTCGCCGTAGGTGCGCCCGCCGATCGTGAGGAAGCTGAGCGGGACCAGGGCCTTCGGGCTGCCGACCCACACTGCGGCCGCCATCTGCGGCACGTAGCCCGCGAACACCGAGGCCCAGTTGTTCTCGGCCGTACCGGTCTTCGCGGCGGCGGGCCGTCCCGGCTCACCGACACCGGCCGCTGTCGCCCCTGGCTGGGTGAGAACCCCGTGCAGGATGTTGGTGATCGTGTCGGCGAGACCTGACGGCAGGACCTGGTCGCAGGTCGGCTTCGGCACCGGAATGGTCTTGCCGCTGCTGTCGAAGACCGCCGTGATCGCGAGCGGCGCGCAGTAGCGGCCGTGCGCGGCGATCGTCGCGTAGGCGCCCGCGATGTCCATCGGGCTGTAGCCGTGGAAGGCAGCGCCGAGTGTGAACGCCGGCAGCTGGCTGGGCGCGGACCCGTTCTCCTGTCGCACGCCCATCGACTCCGCGATGTGCACCGGCATGCAGATGCCGGTCCGCTGCTCGAGCTGCGCGAAGAACGTGTTCACCGAGTCCCACGTCCCGGTGATGAGGTTGAAGACGCCGCCGGCATTCTTCTCGGCGTTGCTCACGTCGAACTCGCCCACCGGCGCGCCAGCGCAGTTCGTGTAGCCCGACACCACGATGTGGGGCGGCGAGTTGATCGTCGTGCTCAGCGGGAGCCCTTGCTTCAGCGCGGCGGCGAGAACGAACAGCTTGAACGTCGACCCGGCGGGGAAGCCAGTCGCGCCGCCGCCGTACTTCTGGTCGACGGCGTAGTCGATGGTGTTCTCGCCCTTCGCGGCGTTCTGGCCGTAGGGCCGGTTGACGGCGATGGCCAGGATCTTGCCGGTGCCCGGCTCTACCACGGCTTCCGCCGCGGCGACGCCGCTGGGCTCACGGGGATGCACGTAGTTGCGAAGCGCCTTGTTGGCTGCGCGCTCGACCTTCGGCTGCAACGTCGTACGGATCGTGAGGCCGCCGTTGTTGAGCAACCGCAACCGATCCGCTCGCGTGCGGCCGAACGCCGGCGAGTTCTGGATGACGTGCTGCACGTAGTCGCAGAAGTAGGGCTGCGTCGACACCTCGCAGCCGTTGCCCTGGATGTGCAGGTGCAGCCGGATGGGCTTCGCGTTCGCCTGGTCGAACTGTGCCTGCGTGATGAAGTGGTACTTCAGCATCTGGCTGAGCACCGTCGACCGTCGCGCCCGCGCAGCACTCGGATGCGTCGCGGGGTCGTAGACCTCCGGTGACTGGACCAGCCCGGCGAGCAGTGCCGACTGCGCCAAGGTCAGCCGCTGCACCGGCTCGCCGAAGTAGTGCCGGGCTGCGGTGCCGACGCCATAAGCCCCGTCGCCGAAGTAGGCGATGTTGAGGTAGTCCTCGAGGATCTGCTGCTTGCTGTAACGGTGCTCCAGCTCGAGGGCGTACTTGGCCTCCTGCACCTTGCGGGCGAGGGTGTCGGCGTGCGCCGCAGCGGCAGCCTTCTTGTTGCCGTTGGCCTCAGCGGTCTCGATGAGGACGTTCTTGACCAGCTGCTGGGTCAGGGTGGACCCGCCCTGCTGCACGCTGCCTGACGAGCCGTTGTGGAGCAGCGCCCGCAGCGCGGCCTTGTAGTCGACGCCGTGGTGCTCGTAGAACCGGACGTCCTCGACCGCGATCAGCGCCTTCTGCATCACGTCGGGCACGTGCGACAGCGCGACGTTCACCCGGTCCTGGAAGTAGAAGTTCGCGATCGTTGACCCGTCGGCGGCGAGGATCCGGGAGACCTGTGGCGGCGGGCCGATCTCGAGCTCCGAGGGCAGCCGGGCGAAGTCGTTGGCACCGGTCCGGGCGAGCAGGCCGATCCCCCCGACGATCGGCAGCAGCATCCCGGCGAGCAGCACGCCGGCCACGACGGAGATGACACCGAGCAGCCCGAGACGGTGCGCGGTCGCCCCGCTCGCGCGCAACCGGCTACCCACGGCGCCCAGGGTAGAGCCGCCCGGAACGCCCGATCCGGTGGCTCGCGCGCGGGATGCACGCCGTTCGGTCAATGCCCATCGTCCGAAAGGACTATCCAAGAATGAGACGAACGGGGTCTGCCGTCCCTTGCGTCCGGTTCGTACGGTCATTCCTGTCGCGCTTGTCACGCGCGGACACGCCGAGGACGAAGGACGCCCGCCATGCCCTGGACCCAGGACTGGACCACCCGCGCCGCCTGCCGCGACGACGCTCCGGACACGCTTTTCGTCCAGGGCGCCGCTCAGAACCGCGCGAAGAGCGTCTGCCTCGGCTGCCCGGTCCGCACCGAGTGCCTCGCCGACAGCCTCGACAACCGGGTGGAGTTCGGGGTGTGGGGCGGCATGACCGAGCGCGAGCGCCGGGCGCTGCTGCGCCGCCGGCCCAACGTGACGTCCTGGCGGCGGCTGCTCGAGGCCGCCATGACCGAGTTCGAGAGCGGCGCCAAGCCGGCTCCGGAGTACGTCGCCAGCTGAGTACGTCGCCAGCTGACGCGAGTCAGCCGGCGCGCCGCCCGCGGTCGGGCGCGCCCGCGTCGTAGCCGCTCGCCAACTCCGCGCCGACCTGTCGCAAGCCGTCGAGGTCGTGCACGTCGCTCGCCTGTGCCGCCACCTGTACGACGGGAACGGCGGGATGCGCGCCGGCGAACCGCTCGGCCATCCGCCGGTCCCGGGTCGCCGCCAGCACCCGCTCGGCGTGCAGCCGCAGCACCCCCGCCGTGAGCGCCGACTCGCCGGACTGGTCGAGCGCCTCGGCCGCGGCCAGCGCGCGCTGCGCGGACAGGTCCGGAGCCGCGCTGGCGTGGACCCGGTTGAGGACGAGCCCCGCGAGTGGCATGCGTTCGGCCGCGAGTCGCTCGACGAAGTACGCCGCCTCGCGCAAGGCGTCGCGCTCCGGCACCGCGACGACGACGAACGCCGTACCGGGTTCCTTCAACAGCCGGTAGGTCTGGTCAGCCCGCTCACGGAAACCGCCGAACATCGTCTCCAACGACGCGACGAACAGGCTCAGGTCGCGCAGCGCCTCACCACCGAGCACCTTGGTCAGCACATTGGTCACGACGTTGAGCCCGACGGTGAAGACCTTCATGACGCCGCGGCCACCGGCCTTCGCCGGCGCGAGCAGCATCCGGATCATCCGGCCGTCGAGGAACCGGCCGAGTCGCTGCGGCGCGTCGAGGAAGTCGAGCGCCGAGCGGCTCGGCGGAGTGTCGACGACGACGAGGTCCCAGTTGCCGGTCGCTTTCAACTGGCCGAGCTTTTCCATCGCCATGTATTCCTGTGTCCCGGCGAAGCTCGACGACAGCGAGATGTAGAACGGGTTGGCGAGGATCTGTTGCGCCCGTTGCGGTTCGGCGTGGGACAGGACGATCTCGTCGAACGTCCGCTTCATGTCGAGCATCATCGCGTCGAGCGATCCGCCCGCGGCGCCGTCGACGCCCGACACAGCCCGAGGTGTGTTGTCGAGCTCGGTCAGTCCCATCGACTGCGCCAGTCGCCGCGCCGGGTCGATCGTGAGGACGCAGACCTTGCGGCCGCGCTCGGCGGCTCGCAACGCAAGCGCCGCGGACGTCGTTGTCTTGCCGACGCCGCCCGCGCCGCAGCACACGATGATCGATGACGTGTCGACCAGCCGGTCGACGTCGACGCTCTTCACACCAGCCCCTGCTGCGTCAGCCGGTTCGCCATCTCATAGAGGCACGACGTGTCGATCGCCTCGGCGAGCAACGGCAGCTCGTACGTCGGGCGCTCGAGCTCGGCGAGCTCGTCCCGCTCGCGCTCCTCGAGCAACAGCCGGCCGGCGTGGTCACCCGCCTCGGCAGCAAGCGCACCGACCAGCTCGGCCGTTGCGTCGATGCCTGCGCTCTTGAGTCCGCGACCGAGCTCCGCGGTGTCGATACTTCCGGCCGCGACTGGCTTGAAGAGCTCCGGCGGCAGGAACGCCTCGCGCACCATGTTGACGACGATGCCGCCGACCGGCAGGTCGACGCGAGTGAGTTCCTTGACCCCGTCGATCGTCTCCTGCACCGGCATCTCCTCGAGCAGCGTGACGAGGTGCACGGCGGTCCGGCGGGATCGCAGCAGGTTCATGACGCTGTCCGCCTGCTGCCGCACCGGACCCATCCGGGCGAGCCCGGCCACCTCGGCGTTGACGTTGAGGAAGCGCGCGATGCGCCCGGTCGGCGGGGCGTCCAGGACGACGGCGTCGTAAAGCCGCCCGCCGCCGCGGCGCTCGCGGGTCGCGGCCTCCATGACCTTGCCGGTGAGCAGCACATCGCGGAGGCCGGGAGCGATCGTCGTAGCGAAGTCGATGGCGCCGATGCGCTTCAGCGCCGAGCCCGCGCGCCGGAGGTTGTAGAACATCTCGAGGTATTCGAGAAGCGCCTGCTCGGGATCGACGGCGAGTGCGTAGACCTCGCCGCCCCGGTCGGCGGTCGCGACCAGGCGCTCTTCGTAGGGCAGCGGCGGGGTGTCGAACAGCTGCGCGATGCCCTGCCGCCCCTCGACCTCGGTCAGCAGCACCTGACGACCCCCGGCCGCGAGCGCGAGAGCGAGAGCCCCGGCGACCGTGGTCTTGCCGGTGCCGCCCTTGCCCGTGACGACGTGGAGCTTCACGGACGGGAAGTCGCTCACGGCCACCGAGCGTAGCCAGCACGCCTCGTGCGAAAACTCTCCGCACCCAGGCAGGAGCCCACTGAAGTGCGACGAATATCACGGCCCAAGCGGCAACGACGGGGAACGGAGGGCTTGGAGCATGTACGACGACTCCACCTGGCGCTCGGCCGCCGAGTGCCGGGGTGAGAACGCCGTCTACTTCTTCGCCCCGAGCCACTTCGAGCGCAAGCCCGAGAAGGACCTCCGCGAGGGAATGGCCCGCGCGCTCTGCCGCCGCTGCAAGGTCCGGCAGGCCTGCCTCGACTACTCGATCGAGGTCGAAGAGGGCCACGGCATCTGGGGCGGGCTCAACGAGCTCGAACGGAAGCGCCTCCTCCGCCGCCGCCGGGCTGAGTCCGCCTAGGACCTGGCTGGCTGCGTTCTCCCTCGCTTGCGTGCTACAGCACGCGGCGCTCGGTGCGGCCTTGCCAGCCCGGCCCTAGACGGCCTCAGCCGCGTTCGGTAAGACCTCATACAGTTGCGGCGTGACCAGGTGGGAGTACGCGACCGTGCCGCTGCTGGTGCACGCCA
>JAFAQI010000379.1 GCA_019246495.1 Frankiales bacterium
CGGCGCTTCCGTCGAGACGCCCATCGGCGACGCGGACACCCACCGTGGACGCGGGCGATGCGACCGCCACGACCGCCGAGCCGGCGAGCAGCTCCGGCAGCCAGCGGGACCGCTGCGCGTCGTCGCCGTGCGTCGCCAGCAGCCACGACGCCAGCAACGTCACCGGAAACGGCACCGGCGCGACCGAACGGCCCCACTGCTCCAGCACGAGCGTGAGCTCGACCGCGCCCAGGCCGAGCCCGCCCGACTCCTCCGGTACGACGACGCCGAGCAGCCCGGTCTCAGCGATCGAGGTCCAGAGTTCGCGGTCGAAGCGGTCCGGGGTCGCCTCGACTTTCTCGACGCGCGCCGGGTCCGTCCGGCGACCGAACACGTCGGCCGCGACGTCGCGCACTGCGACCTGTGTCTCGTCGAGTGTCGTGTTCATCGCGCCCGCCTCGCCATGCCGAGACCTACCGCGGCGACGATCTCGCGCTGGATCTCGTTGACCCCGCCGCCGAACGTGTTGATCTGCGCCGAGCGGCCGAGCCGCTCGACCTGACCCGCGAGCACCGCACCGGATGAGCCAGGCCGCAGCCAGCCGCCGGCACCGAGAATCGTCAGCAGCCGTCGGCAGACATGCACGTGCGTCTCGGTGCCGTAGAACTTCGCGACGGAAGCCTGAGCCGGCGACAGGGACTCGGCGGCGATCGCCTCAACCATTTGCCCGTTGAGCAGCTTCATCGCCTCGAGTCGCGCGTAGCAGTCGGCGAGGTCGGCGCGCACCCACGGGACATCCGCGAGGACACCGCCGCCCGGCGCCGGCGCCGTACGCGTCCAGGTCCGGACCTCGCCCCACAACCGCCACACCGGACCGCCCAGCGCGGCGAGGCCGCCACGTTCGTGGTTCAGCTGCGTCGTGATCATGCGCCAGCCGCCGCCCCGCTCACCGACGATGTTGTCGGCCGGTACGCGCACGTCGTCGTAGTAGGTCGCGGTCGTAACGATGTCGCCCACCGTGACGATCGGAGTCCACCGGAAGCGCGGCGAGTCCGTCGGCACCATCAACATCGAAAGTCCCTGATGCTTCGGCGCATCCGGCTCGGTGCGGCAGGCGAGCCAGACGAGGTCGGCCTGGTTCGCGCCGGACGTGAACACCTTGCTGCCGTTGACGATCCACGTCTCGCCGTCGAGCACGGCCGAGGTGCGCAACGACGCGAGATCGGTGCCGGCGCCGGGTTCGGTGTAGCCGATCGCGACGTTGAGCTCGCCGCTGAGGATGCGCGGAAGGTACGTCGACTTCTGCGCGTCTGTGCCGAAGCGCATGATCGTCGGCCCGACGGTGTTGACGGTGACGAAGGGGAACGGGATGCCGGCCCGCTGCACCTCGTCGAACATGATGAACTGCTCGCGCGCCGACCGCGCCTGCCCGCCGTACTCCTTCGGCCAGCCGATGCCCAGCCAGCCGTCCGCGCCAAGCCGCCGGATCGCCCGCCGGAAGGTTGGCCCGTCCTCACCGGGCGCCGAGGTCTCGTCGATGCCGAGATCGGTTCGCAGCGTGGCGAAGTAGGACCGCAGCTCGGTCCGCAGCGCTCGCTCTGCCGCGGTTTCCTGAAACCTCATCAGATACATTCAATAGGACCTGACACGTAATTCGGCAACCGGCCCTCTGCCATGGGTCCTGGGCGTGCGGTTTGGGGGACAGGCATGGCGGCGGACGACCTCCTGACGACGCTGCAGTCCTACGTCGGGAAGCGCGGGCCGGTGCAGGTCGCTCGTCATCCGGTCACTCCTACGGCGATCGCCGACTGGTGTGACGCGATCGGTGACATCAACCCCGTCTACGTCGACGAAGAGGTCGCCGCCAAGAGCCGGCACGGCGGGCTCGTCGCACCGCCCGCGACCCTCGACATCTGGGACCGTCCCGGGCTTCCCGCGCAGCCGCGGTTCCGGCCGCCGGAGAAGCCACCGGCCGAGGACCCGCGCAGCGGTGTGCTTCGCCTGCTCGACGAAGCGGGCTACGTCGGCGTCGTCGCGGTGAACAGCGAGCTGGAGCTCGTCCGTTACCTGCGGCCGGGCGACCTGCTCCAGAACGTGCAGGTCCTGGAGGACGTCTCGCCGGAGAAGCAGACGGCGCTGGGCGTCGGTCACTTCGTCACCACGCGCCAGCGCTACGAGACCAGCGAGGGCGAGCACGTCGGCGACCTGCTCTTCCGCATCCTCAAGTTCAAGCCCAACACCGGCACCGCACCGGCGACGCCGGCGGAGCCCAGCCGTCCGGCACCCGACGCCAACCCCGCGCTGCGCCCCCGGCCGGGCATCAACCGCGACAACCAGACGCTCTACGACGGCTACCGGGCGCACGAGCTGCGGGTGCCGACGTGCAAGGGCTGCGGCCGGCAGTTCTTTCCGCCGCTTCCCCGCTGCTCTGCCTGCGGCTCCTTCGACATCGGCTACACGGTGTCGGCCGGTCGCGGCACCGTCTACTCGCACACCGTCGTGCACTACCCGCAGGCACCGGGCTTCCGCTACCCGCTCGTCGTCGCGCTCGTGGAGCTCGAACCCATCGACGGGCAGCCGCCGCTGCGCATGGTCGCGGACCTCGTCGGTGTCACGCCGGCGCAGGTGCACGTCGGCATGCCGGTGCAGCTCGAATGGCTCGACAGCCATCCGGCGCTCGTCGAGGGAGCGACTGACTCCCGCGGGCCGATCAGCATTCCGCAGTTCCGGCCGGCGACTCCCGCCCGACGTGCGGACACGGTGCCGGCCGGTGATGTCGAGGCCGGTGCCGCTTTGCCGTTGTGGACGCTGCCGGTCTCGCCGACGCACATCGTCGCCGGAGCGGTGGCCACTCGCGACTTCCAGGACGTGCACCACGACCGCGACCTCGCGCATCGCAAGGGGTCGAAGGACATCTTCCTCAACATCAACACGTCGCTCGGCTACATGCAGCGCTACGTGACGGACTGGGCCGGTCCGGAGGCACTCGTGACAGCACTGCGCGTGCGGCTCGGTGCCCCGGCGTACCCCTATCTCCCGTTGACGTTCAGCGGTGCCGTGCAGTCGGTCGACGCCGAGAGCGGCCGGGTCGTGGTCGGCGTGCAGGCGTCGAACGAGCTCGGCCCGCACATCACCGGCACCGTCGAACTCGAGCTCCCGCAGTGAGGGCCGCAGCGTGAAGCACTCCTACGCCGGCCGCGCGGCGGTCGTCGGCATCGGCGCGACGGACTTCTCCAAGAACTCCGGTCGCAGCGAGCTGCACCTCGCGCTGGAGGCGTGTGTCGCGGCATGCGAGGACGCGGGAGTCGACCCTCGCGAAGTCAACGGGCTGTCGACGTTCACGATGGAGACCAACCCCGAGAGCGAGGTCATGCGCGGTCTCGGCATTCCGGAGCTGACCCACTTCAGCCGTATCCACTTCGGTGGCGGCGCGCCGTGCGCGACGGTGCAGTACGCCGCGATGGCCGTCACGGCCGGAGTCGCCGACTACGTCCTCTGCTATCGCGCGTTCAACGAGCGCAGCGGGCGCCGCTTCGGCAGTGGTGTGCAGGACCGGCCTGCCGGAGCCACGGCTGAAGAGGCGCAGTTCGCATGGACGTCGCCGCACGGCGTCCTGACACCGGCGTC
>JAFAQI010000570.1 GCA_019246495.1 Frankiales bacterium
CTGCCGGAGCAGCAGCCACCCGACGACGAGGTCGCCCAAGGCAAGAAGCAGCCGTGTCGTGTTGAGACCGACCTTGTAGATGTTGCGTACGTCCTCGGCCGCGTCCGTGAGGTAGCCGACGAGCGCGCCGACCATCGCCTGCACGTCGTCGAGCGCGGCGAGGAGAAGCCCCCGCTCGTTCTTCAGCTGGCCGTTGCCGGCCTCCGACTCGGCGAACGCGCGGATCTCGTTCGCGAGGGCGGTCAGTGCCTGACCCTGGTCGCGCACGATCTTGCGGAAGAACAAGTCCATGCCCTGGATGGCGGTCGTGCCTTCGTAGAGCGTGTCGATCTTCGCGTCGCGGATGTATTGCTCGATCGGATAGTCCTGAAGGAAGCCGGAGCCGCCGAGTGTCTGCAACGACTGCGAACCCAGCAGCTCGTAGGAACGCTCGGAGCCCACGCCCTTCACGAGCGGAAGCAACAGGTCGTTGAGCCGGACTGCGTCCTCGTCGACAGTCCCGTTGTGCTCGGCGATCTGCACGGCGTCCTGCTGACACGCGGCGAGAATCATCAGCGCCCGCAAGCCCTCGGCGTAGGACTTCTGCAGCATGAGGCTGCGGCGTACGTCGGGATGGTGGGTGATCGTCACGCGCGGCGCGGTCTTGTCGGTCATCTGCGTGAGGTCAGCGCCCTGCGCCCGTGACTTCGCGAAGTCGAGCGCGTTGAGGTAACCCGTCGACAGCGTCGCGATGGCCTTGGTGCCGACCATCATCCGCGCCATCTCGATGACGTTGAACATCTGCGCGATGCCGTCGTGCACGTCGCCGACGAGCCAGCCGATCGCGGGCTCACGGTCGCCGAACGTCACCTCGCACGTCGCGGAGACCTTCAGGCCCATCTTCTTCTCGACGTTGGTGACATAGACGCCGTTGCGCGCACCGAGCTCACCGGTCTCGAAGTCGCAGAGGAACTTCGGTACGACGAACAGCGACAGGCCCTTTGTGCCCGGGCCATGACCCTCCGGCCGCGCGAGCACGAGGTGCACGATGTTGTCGGGCAGGTCCCACTCGGCACTGGTGATGAAGCGCTTGACGCCTTCGATGTGCCACGTGCCGTCCGGCTGCGCGACGGCCTTCGCGCGACCGGCGCCGACGTCGGAGCCGGCGTCCGGCTCGGTGAGCACCATGGTCGCGCCCCAGTGGTGCTCGATCATCGTCTGCGCGAGCTTCTTCTGCTCGTCGTTGCCGAGCCGGTAGAGGATCCACGCGAACGCGGGGCCGGCGGCGTACATATGAATGGCCGGGTTGGCGCCGAGGACGAACTCGTTCGCCGCCCAGATGAGGGAGTGGGGGAGCCCAGGGCCGCCGAGCTCCGGCGGCAGCGGCATCCGGTCCCAGCCGGCGTCGAGCAGCCCGCGGTAGGACCGCTTGAACGACTCGGGCAGGGTGACGGTCTTGGTCTCGGGGTCATAGACCGGCGGGTTGCGGTCCGCGTCGGCGAACGACTCCGCCAGCGGGCCCTCGGCCAGCGCGCGGACCTCGTCCAGGATCGTTCGCGCGGTGTCGAGGTCGATGTCGGCGAACGGGCCGGTTCCGAGGATGTCGGCGCGGCCGAAGACCTCGAACAGGTTGAACTCGAGGTCACGCAGGTTGGCCTTGTAGTGCCCCATGCAGCTCTCACCCCGCGGTGCGGCGGACCCGTCCGGCGATGTGGCCGGCCGGTGCTACTGACGAGTAACAAAACGATGTTACCCGCTAGTAGCCCTCGGCATGCAAACGCCGACCCTTGAATCTCGACGGTGGAACAGGCGGCCTTGACCGGCCGACGGGCGCAGTGGCCGAAGTGAGCGGCTGGGTCAGCCGGCGAGGGCGGTGGTGCGCTGCTCGGCGACGGTGGCGGCCAGGGCGACGAGGTCCTCGCGGGCGATGCTCTCGATGGTCTCGAGCGACTCGGCCATCTCGCGCCCGAACAGCGCCGCGGCCGCCACGGCGCCCTTCACCGCGGACGTCACCTGGGCCAGCGGGACGGAGTCGAACTCCTCGGCGAGTCGTCGGGTCAGCTCCAGGACCCGGCTCAGCGGGTCAGGCCGGCGAAGCGCGCTCACCGAGGTCTCCTTCGTCATCAGATCCGCGCGGCCCTCGTCCGGCGGCGGACGTGATGTTCCGCAGGATGATCTTGGCTAAACCGGGCAGCGCTCGGCCGCGTGCCTAGGCTGACCTCGATGACCGAGAGCTTCCCGCGCCAGCTGGCGCGCACCCGGCGGTTCACGCTCGGGGAGCCGCGGAGCTTCACGATCTGCGCTGATGGACGGCGGGTGCTCTTCCTGCGCGCGCTGTCCGGCGCGGACAGCCGCACCGGACTGTGGTGCCTCGACCTCCACACCGGCCGGGAGCGGCTGGTGGTGGACGCGACACGTCTCGGCGACGAGGACGACCTGCCGGCGGAGGAGCGCGCGCGGCGGGAGCGGGTCAGGGAGAGCGCGTCCGGGGTCGTCGCCTTTGCCGCGGACGACGCCGGCGACGTCGTCGCGTTTGCCGCGGCCGGGCGACTTTGGCGGGCGGACCTGCGCACGGACGCTCTGGATGAGCTTGCCGCGGCGGCCGGTGTCTTCGACCCGCGGCCGGACCCGACCGGCAGCCGTATCGCCTATGTGAGCGGCCGCGACCTGCGGGTCATCGGTGCCGACGGCTCGGACGACCGCGTGCTGGCCGGCGATGCCGACGAGGCAGTGAGCTGGGGCCGGGCGGAGTTCGTCGCCGGCGAAGAGATGGAGCGCACCCGCGGCTACTGGTGGTCGCCGGAGGGTACGGCGCTGCTCGCCGCCCGCGTCGACGAGACGGCGGTCGCCGTTCGATGGATCGCCGACCCGGCGCATCCCGACCAGCCGCCGCGGCCGGTGCGTTATCCCGCGGCGGGCACACCCAACGCGGACGTGAGCCTGCACCTGCTCGGCGTGGCCGGGGAGCGGCGGCCGATCGAGTGGGACCGCGGCTCGCATCCCTATCTCGCCCGCGTCGTCTGGACCGCCGGCCGGGCGCCGATCATCCAGGTGCAGAGCCGCGACCAACGCAGCGCTCGCGTCCTCCTGGTCGACGTGACGACCGGCGAGACGACGACGGCGTACGACGACCAGGACGACATCTGGGCGGAGATCTTCCCGGGGGCGCCGAGCTGGTGCGGCGACCGCATCGTGCGGATCCGCGACGCGGACGGGGCGCGGCGGCTCTACGTCGGCGATGACCCAGTGACGGGTCCAGAAGTCTATGTGCGCGGCGTGGCCGGGGCGGGCGCGGACGGCGTGGTTTTCGCGGCCTCGCTCGGCGACCCGACCCAGGTGCACCTGCTGCGCTGGACCGCGGCGGGCGTCGAGCAGCTCACCGAGGACCCGGGCGTGCACACCGCGATCGCCGCCGGGTCGACGGTCGTCATCTCATCGGCGTCGCTCGAGCAGCACGGCGCGACGCACACGGTGCACGGCGCGGGTGCGGCCTGGCCGGTCGCGTCATGCGCCGAGACGCCGAGCTTGACTCCCCAGGTGCAGCTGCTCGCGCTCGGCGACCGGCAGCTCGCCGCCGGCCTGTTGCTGCCGCGCAACCACACGCCGGGCACGAAGCTGCCGGTGCTGCTCGATCCGTATGGCGGTCCGCACGCGCAGCGGGTGCTGTCCGCGCGGCGGATCTGGCTCGAGCCGCAGTGGTGGGCGGATCAGGGCTTCGCCGTGCTCGTGATCGACGGCGCCGGGACACCCGGCCGCGGCCCGGCGTGGGAACGCGAGATCAACCGCGACGTGGCCGGGCCGGTGCTCGCCGACCAGGTCGCCGGACTGCACGCGGCCGCTGAACTCGAGCCTGACCTCGATCTGAGCCGCGTTGCGATCCGTGGCTGGTCGTTCGGCGGTTACCTCGCGGCGCTGGCCGTGCTTCAGCGACCCGACGTGTTCCACGTTGCCGTCGCGGGCGCGCCGGCGATCGAGTGGTCGCTCTATGACACGCACTACACCGAGCGCTATCTCGGGACGCCGCAAGACGAGCCGGAGGTCTACCGGCGTACGTCGTTGCTCGACCTGGCGCCGTCGTTGTCGCGACCGCTGTTGCTGATCCACGGCCTGGCCGACGACAACGTCCTCGCGGCGCACACGTTGCTGATGTCGCAGCGGCTGACCGAGGCGGGGCGGCCGCACTCGGTGCTGCCGCTGACCGGCGTGACGCACATGACGCCGCAGGAAGACGTCGCCGAGAACCTGCTGTTGCTTCAGCTCGACTTCGTCCGCCGCGCGCTCGCGCTGGACTGATCTCCGGTCGGCTCAGGCCGCCACGCTCGGTGTGCTCGTTGCGCGGTGGATTGCAAACGTGAAGCAGCCGACGTCCACGGCTCTCGCGTGGACGAACGCGACGGCCGGATCGCTCAGCAGCTGCGCAGTCGTGGCTGCAAGGTCTCGGCCGTCGGCGAGGACGCCGCGCAAGATCGAGCCGTCGGCTGAGTAGGCGCGCAGCATTCGCGGCGACCCGGTCAGCTCGGGCGGGATGCCGTCGCCCGCATAGCCGTCGCAGGGTGCGCGGTGGACGAACACCGGGCCGACCTCGTCGTACGGGCCGGGGTCGGCGCCCGTTGCGGCGGCCCAGCGACGCAGCGGCGCGTAGGACAGCAGCAGGAGCTCCTCGCCCGGGCGAGACAGACGGAGGCAGCATCGAAGTGGCGTGCCTCCGTCCGCGTCGAGCGTGTGACGGGGGGTCCGTCCGGCGTCGTCCTGCACGCGCAAGGCGTCGACGACGTCGCCGGGGATCGCTTGGACGCGGGTCGCTGTCATGCAATGAGGGTCCACCGCGCGACCGGCCGGGGTCTGGCGGAAATCGGACCCGGCGGTTGCTGCGTTTTGCGTCAGCTCGCGGCGGCGGTGCTGCCGGGGACGAAGGCCGTCGTCCCCACTACCTCATGGCGGCTGCAGACGTCGATCCGGAGCGCGGCCGACAGCGGCTGGCTCGCGGTCGCGGGCACGAGCACGCGGACCGCAGCCGCGCGGGTCGGCTGACAGGAGGACCGGTTGACGCCGGGGTTCTGCGTCCACACCGACGTGCTCGCCACCTCACCCGGGCCGATGATGACGCGGTGCTCTGGTGGTCCGGCCCGGCGGGTGAACGTGGAGGGAATGCGGCTGCCGGACGAACTGACGAACCAGGCGTTCGGGTGACCGAACAGCGCGCACGACTCGTGACTCACGTTGCGGACGACGACCACGACTGCTTCCTGGCCTCCGCCGCCGGAGCTGGGATGTGCCGTCGCAGCGAAGTCACTGAACGGACAGCCGGGGTTGACGACAACGCGGGGTCCGCCGCCGGTGGAGCTGACCGACGCCGTCCCGGTGGGTGCTGCGCCTGGGGCGATCGATGCCCCCGCGCCTGCCGTCGCTCCGGCGGACTGCAGCGGGCTGCCGTCCGGCGTCGTTCCGGTGCCGCCGGTTGAGTTGTGGCTGCTGCAGCCACTCAAAGCGATGCACGCGACTGCGCCGAGTGCGGTCGTCAGCTTGCGGGGGAAGTCGCGCACGGTTGTGGTCCGAACGTCGCAGGAGGGGAACGTCGAGGATAAAGGCCTTCGTTGACCAACTCGCTGCACCGATCGGGCGAACAAGGCAACATCACCGCCGTGCGGCACTCGGTCGGTGTGGCGATCGCGGCGATCGCTGCGGTCGTCTCCGTCGGCGGCTGTGCGGGCTCGAGCGGATCGACGACTGGCGGCCCGACCGCACCCACGATCACGCAGCCGCTGACCCCGCAGTGCCCGTCGACTTCGGCGCCGCCGGGTCGCTGGCCGCGCTACTTGCCGCCGGACTTCCCGCGGCCGGCGGCGTACCACTTCGAGCAGTCGACCGTGGATGCCCAGGGCATTCGCACCACGCGCTTCACGACGTCGTCGTCGATGCGCGACGCGGTGCTGTTCGTGGTGCAGCGGTTCCCCCGCGCCGGATACGTGCTCGGCCGCGGCGACGCGGAGGCCACCGAGGCGGACGCGCCGTTCGTGCACGGTCCCGCGCGCGGCCTGTTGCGGCTCGCGGCGATCCAGAACTGCATGACGTTGTGGCTGCTCTACACGGTCGACAAGAAGGTCGGTCCCGTGCCGAATCTGCCGACGTTCATTCCGTCCGCGAGTCCGTCACCACTTCCGTTCGGCTGAGTCGCAGCACGACCCACCGCGTTGCGTTGTGTATTGGCCACACAAAGTAAGTCGCCCGTTGTGATCATGTGCAGGTTCGCGCACCGCTGTTACGTTCCGCCCGATGGCGACCTCGCTCGCCGTCGTTTGGGGGGAACATGTCTACACGTGTGCTTCCGCGCGCCCGAAAGTTCGTAGGCGCAGCCGCCGCCGCACTCATCTTGCCGGTGCTTCCGGCACTTGCGATCACCGTGACGGCAACGTCTGCAACGGCGTACTCCGCACCTTCGGTTGTGTCCGACGTCAGTGCGAACGCTCTCGGCAGTGGCACGCTGTTCGGCGGACGCGTCGAGGCATTCAGTGTCAATCCGGTCAACTCCCAGATCGTGCTCGCCGCGATCGAGTTCGGCGGCGTGTGGCGGAGCAACGACGGAGGTAACCACTGGTCGCACGTCGACGGCCTTCCGTTGACGGCGATGGACGACGTGAAGTTCGCGCCGACCGACGCGAGCCTCGTCTTCGCTACGGGCCGCTACGACGGAACATCGACGGCCACCGGGGCGGAGCTCTATCGCAGCACCGACCGTGGCGCGACGTGGACGCGTACGGCGAACAACGCTTGCGGCGACGCCGCCGGCCACAGCGCGCATCGCATTGCCATCGTCGGTGGCGCACCCGGCAGTGTCGAAGCATGGGTCGCGACCGACTGCGAACTGCTGCACACGACGAACTCCGGCACGAGCTGGACCCGCGTCACCCCGCAGGGCAACGCGCAGTACTGGGACGTGAAGTCAGTCGGCACACCGCCCAACAACATCGTCGACACCTGTGGCGTCACCGGCTTCGCCCGGTCGACCAACGGCGGGACCAGCTGGTCTGCTGCTGACCTGAGCGCGAGCAACCCCATCCGCTACAGCGGAGTGTCCAACGGCGACGGTTCCGGCTATGTCCCGTGCCGGATCACCACTGCGCCAGGCAACAGCAACGTCGTGTTCCTGACCAGCGGCATCCGCCTGGGCGGGTCCAACGGGATCAACAAGACCCAGATCCTCGAGAACGACAGCGGCGGCGCGGCGGGCAGTTGGGTGAACCTCAACGGCACCAACGACGGCAACGGCCGCCCCCCGAACGTCATCACGGTGCCCGGGTTCGACGGCAACGCCAACCACTTCGAGCTCTTCTACGCCAACGACAGCCGGTTCCTGCACCAGCAGTGCGACCTGACGAATCTGGGGAGCGGCACTGCGTGCGGTGCGGGTGATGGCAACAACGGTGGCGCGTTCAGTGTTTACGACAACAGCATCGACGGCGTGCACCACTCGCCGGACGCAAGTGACATCGCCTTCGGAGACGATGGTTGCCCGTTCCTCGAGGGCGGCGACGGCGGAGTCTTCCGGACCAGCAACGGATGCAACAGCAGCCCGACGTTCGCCCAGTCCAACGCCGGCCTGCACGGCCTGCAGTCGACGGGCATGGCCGGCAGCGTCTACTCCAACCACACGGACCTCTACTACGGCACCCAGGACAACGGCATCTTCAACAGCGGTGACGGCGGTGGAACGTGGAGCGACCGCGGGCCGGACGTCTACGGTGTCTTCGCCGACCACAACGGCCCACCGTCGCAGGCGGTGTGGAAGGACTGCTGTTACACGGTCAGCGGCAATGTGACGTCCAAGCTGCACATCTCGAGCGAGGACTTCAGCAGCACGTCCGACATGCCGTTCCCACCGCCCGGCAGTCTGCCGGCGTTCGGCAACATCCTCGGCGCGCAGTTCGGCAACCAGCGCTACGCGATCCTGACCGGAACGTCCGCAAACCCGCCGGTGTGGCGGATCTATGTGACGACCAACAACGGTGGCGCCTGGACGCAGATGGGGCCGGACTTGCCGGCCAACAGCAGTCCGCAGCAGCTCATCGCGTCGGGCACGTCGGCGAGCCCGGTCTTCTACCTGCTCAACTCGGTCAACGGCGCCAACGCCACCGTGTCCCGGTTGAAGGGACCGCTGAACGGCAGCGCGACGCTGACGCCGGTCGGTGCGGGGCTGACGGCTCCGACCCTGCTCGCGGCGGACCCGAACGACCCGCTCCAGGTCTGGGCGGTCGACCCGGGATCCGGCGGTTCGACGCCGCAGATCGCCAAGAGCATCAACGGCGGCGCGTCGTTCACGCGTGACGCCACTGCCTCCTCGCTTGTCACCGGAGGCGGCGCCTACGTCTTCAACAGCAGCCTCGTGACATCGCTCGGCGTCGACGGCAACAGCGGGATGGTGATGGTCGGCACCGTCGACAACGGCATCTTCACGTCAACCAACGACGGCGCAAGTTGGGCTGCGGTCCCGGGCTCCCAGCAGATCTCCCGATCGACGAACTTCCTGTTCGACGAGACCAGCCACCACGTGTACACATCCAGCGCCGGCCGCGGCATGTGGCAGATCAACGTCCCGACCGCCGACCTCAAGGTCGTGAAGACGCACACGCCTGATCCGGTCCTTGCCGGCCAGCAGCTGACCTGGAAGATCACGGTCACGAACGGCGGCACGGACCCGGCACCCAACGCGGTCATCACGGACACGCTGCCGGAGAAGGACACCTATCTGACCAACTCGCTGTCACCGCCCAGCGGATGCTCCGCCACGGTTCCCGCTCCGGGAGTCGGTCAGACCGTCACATGCTCCATCGGTGACCTCGCCCCGGCTGGCTCGACGACGTTCAAGATCACCACGCTGGTGGACAAGAACCTGGTCGCCGCCGCCGGTGGACCGACCAGCATCACCAACACGGCAACCGCGGACAGTGCCGGCGTAGGGGATGCGGACCGTTCGGACAACACGGCCACGGACACGGCGATCGTCAACGACTCGGCAGACCTTGCTGTCACGAAGATCTGCAAGCCGGACACGACGATCTATGCGAACCAGCCGATCGACTGCACCGTCTACGTCGACAACTCCGGTCCGTCCGACGCTCGCGGCGTCGTCCTGACCGATGTCGTCCAGAGCACACCGAGCGTCCCGGTGGCGATCAGCAACTTCCCGACGCCGGCGTGCAGCGTGACCGGACAAACCCTGACCTGCAACCTGGGAACAGTTCCGGCGGCGACGACATCTGATCCCGGCCGCAGCACGATCAGCTATCGCATGGTGTCGCAGGAGGGCACCGACATCGACAACATCGCGAGTGTTCGGTCCGACACTCCCGATCCGGTCCCAGCCAACAACAGCACCTCGATTGCGTTGACTGTCCAGGGAACGGCCGACCTGCGGCTGACCGAGGCCGCGCCGACTCCTGCGTCCACAGTCGCCGGACAGAACCTGACCTATTCGTTGAAGGTGGACGACCTCGGTCCGTCGAGTGCGAAGAACGTCGTGGTCAAGGACACGCTGCCGGCCGGCGTGACGGTGCAGAGCGTCACCTCGTCCGTAGGCAGCTGCACCGCGGGCGCTCCGGGCGATCCGCTCAACCCGACGACGTGTGCGCTCGGCACGGTTCTTCCCACCGATCACCCGACGATGACCGTTGTGGTCCGGGTGCTCGCGGACACGGTGGGACCGTTGAGCTACAGCGCTCGCGTGAGTTCGGCGACGTTCGATGGCAACAATGCGAACAACCTGAGCA
>JAFAQI010000136.1 GCA_019246495.1 Frankiales bacterium
CGCCTCCGGCGGGCCCTTCCGCGGCCGTACCCGCGCCGAGCTGGCCGAGGTCACCGTCGCGGACGCCCTCGCCCACCCCACCTGGGCCATGGGCCCGGTGATCACCATCAACTCGGCGACGCTGGTCAACAAGGGGCTCGAGGTCATCGAGGCGCATTGGTTGTTCGACCTGCCGTACGACGCGATCGACGTCGTCGTACATCCGCAATCCATCGTCCACTCGATGGTTGAGTTCGTGGACGGCTCGACCATCGCGCAGGTGAGTCCGCCGGACATGCACCTGCCCATCGCGTTGGCGCTCGGCTGGCCCGACCGCGTGCCCGAGGCGGCGACGCCGATGGACTGGACGGCCGCCACGACTTGGGAGTTCCTGCCGTTGGACGACGACGCGTTTCCGGCCGTTGGGCTCGCCCGCGAGGCCGGTCGACGCGGCGGCACCGCGCCGGCCGTCTACAACGCCGCAAACGAAGAACTGCTTGCCGGGTTCCTGGACGAGCGACTGCCGTTCCTGTCGATCGTGGACGGGCTCGCGCAGGTGCTTGCCGAGCACGACGGCGGCCGCGACGACGACGTGACGCTCCAGTCCGTGCAGGCCGCCGAGACCTGGGCGCGCCGTCGCGCCCGCGAGCTCGCCGCTGAAGGAGCGCCTGCGTGACGTATGCCCTCGGCGTCATCACGTTCGTCGTCGCCCTGCTGCTCTCGGTGATGCTGCACGAGTTCGGCCACTTCGCCACGGCGAAGGCCTTCGGCATGAAGGCGACGCGCTTCTTCGTCGGCTTCGGGCCCACCTTGTGGTCGACCCGGCGGGGAGAGACCGAGTACGGCGTCAAGGCCATCCCGGCCGGCGGCTTCGTGAAGATCGTGGGGATGACTCCGCTCGAGGAGCTCGAGCCGGGAGACGAGGACCGCGCGTTCTACAAGCAGCCCGCCCGACAGCGGGTGGTCGTGCTCGCGGCCGGCTCGGTCATCCACTTCATCATCGCGATCCTGATCCTCTTCGGAGTCATCGCAGCGACCGGTGACCCGATCCACAGCGTGACAACGCTGAAGGTCGACGCCACCATCAAGTGCGTCCTGACGGACGTGCACCAGACGAGCTGCTCCAAGACATCGCCGCCGGCTCCCGCCCGCGGCAAGCTGTTCGCCGGCGACCGGATCGTTGCGATCGACGGCACCAAGCTCTCCACCTACGCCGAGCTGCGAACCCAGCTGCGAGCGCACCCGGACTCGCCAGTCACGTTGTCGGTCATTCACGACGGCCACACCCAGTTGGTCCGGCTGACCCCGGTGCCGGTCGTGGAGAACGGGCAGCGGGTCGGCAAGATCGGGTTCTATCCGGCCGTCGAGCCGGCGCCGGTCAGCGTGCTCGGTGCCGTGCCCAAGACCTTCACCACGCTGGGCGACCTCGCCAGCGCCACCGTGCATGCACTCGGCGGCCTGCCACACCAGATCTCCGTGATCGTGCAGGGCAAGCCCCGGGAGAACGGCGCTGCGAGCGTGGTCGACATCGCCCGGGTGAGCGGCCAGATCGCGCAGGCGCACGCCTCAATCGGCGCCCGGCTCGCGAGCCTGCTGTTCATCGTCGCGCAGGTCAACTTCTTCGTCGGCATCTTCAACCTGCTGCCGTTGCTGCCGCTCGACGGCGGCCACATCGCGATCCTCGGTTTCGAGGAAGGGCGCCGGCGGGTCTACCGCTCGCTCGGTCGGCCGGACCCGGGCCGCGTGGACCTGCTCAAGATCATCCCGGTCACCTACGCTGTAGTCGCACTGTTCATCGGGCTGTCGCTGATCCTGGTCTACGCGGGCATCGTCAACCCCATTCGCATCCAGTAGGTGGGCGTGACCTCGGACACCGCGGTGGCACTCGGCATGCCGGAGCTGCCCAACCGCCCACTCGCCCCGCGACGGCCGACCCGGCAGATCGACGTCGGTGGCGTCAAGGTCGGCGGCGGGGCGCCGATCAGCGTGCAGTCGATGACGACCACCGTCACCGCGGACGTCAACGCGACGCTCCAGCAGATCGCCGAGCTCACTGCCGCCGGTTGCCAGATCGTCCGCGTCGCGTGCCCGAGCCAGGACGACGCCGACGCGCTGGCCGAGATCGTCAAGCACTCACAACTACCCGTCATC
>JAFAQI010000137.1 GCA_019246495.1 Frankiales bacterium
CGACCGGCTGGCGCGTGCGTCCGACGCGCTGCAGCAGGCTTCCGGACCGCCTCGCGGGCGTTGATCGGCGTACGATCCGGACATGGACATTGGCTGGCCCGAGATCCTGATCATCGCGGTGGTGATCCTCGTGCTGTTCGGGTCGAAGAAGATGCCCGACGCGGCACGCTCGCTCGGCCGGTCGCTGCGGATCCTCAAGACCGAGGTCAAGGGCCTGCACGACGACGAGCCGGCCGAGGCCGCCGCCGCTCAGCAACCGGCCGGGCCTACGCCGCTGCCGGCCGGGCAGTCCCGTGCCGATGTCGTGCCACCGGCCGGCCCGGCGTCGACGCCCACCGGGGCGGGCGAGCGCTCCGACACGCCCTGAGGCACTGACGTGCCGGCGCGCAGACGGCGCGGGTGATGGCTCGGCCGCGCCGCGCTCCGCGGCATCCCGACGACGCGCGGATGTCCCTGACCGACCATCTGCGTGAGCTGCGCCGGCGGATCGTCATCGCCGGTCTCGCCGTGGTCGCCGGGACGATCGTCGCGTTCGCGTTCCACCACACGCTGCTGCACCAGATCACCCGGCCCTACTGCGACCTCCCTGCGCGCTATCGCGCCATCCACGGCCAATGCACGCTCGTGGTCAGCGGCGTGCTCGATCCGTTCACCGTCACGTTGCGGCTGTCGCTCTACGCCGGACTGCTCATCTCGTCGCCGGTGTGGCTCTGGCAGTTGTGGCAGTTCGTCACGCCGGGACTCTATGAACGTGAACGCCGCTGGGCGCTCGGCTTCGTCGCGGCGTCCGCGGGACTGTTCGCCGCCGGAGTCGTCGTGGCCTACATCACGATGCAGAACGGGCTGCGGTTTCTCCTCGGGTTCGCCACGGGCGGCATCGCGTCGCTGCTCAACTTCAACAACTACCTGAACTACGTCGTCGCGATGTCGCTGGTCTTCGCGATCTCGTTCGAGTTTCCGCTGTTCGTCGTGATGCTCAACTTCGCCGGCGTCGTCTCCTATGAGCGGCTACGCCGCTGGGCTCGCGGTGTCATCTTCGGAATCTTCGTGTTCGCCGCCGTCGCCACACCGAGCCAGGACCCGTTCACGATGACGGCGCTCGCGTTGCCCATGTGCCTGCTCTACGGCGTCGCCGTACTGGTCGCGCGGGTGCACGACCGGCGCAAGGCTGATCGCGGCGACAGCTCTCCCTACGCCCACCTCGCGGACGACGAGCTGTCGCCGCTCGACGACGAGCCGGCGGTGCACTGATGGCCAACGTTGCTCTGCTGGTCAACCCGACTGCGGGCAAGGGGCGTGCGGCCGGCGTCATCGCCAAGGTGACCGAGCAGTTGCGCACCGGCGGGTCCAACGTCGCGATCCTCGTCGGCCGTGACGCGGACGACGCGACCGGTCTTGCGCAACAAGCGGTAGCCGACGGGGTCGACGGGCTCGTCGCGCTCGGCGGTGATGGCATGGTCCACCTCGCGCTCAACGTCGTCGCGGGCACGCAAACGCCGCTCGGCATCGTCCCTGCCGGCACCGGCAACGACCTGGCGTCGACTCTGGGCCTGCCGACGAAGGATCCGGCGGCCGCTGCGCGGCTGGTCGCCGAACGGCTGCGCGACGGCTCGGCCCGGTCGATGGACGCCGTACGGGTCGGTGACCGATGGTACGGCTGCGTGTTGAGCGCGGGGTTCGACTCGCGCGTCAACGACCGCGCCAACCGGATGTCCTGGCCGCGCGGCCGGATGCGTTACAACCTCGCGATCCTCGCCGAGCTCGGAGTGTTCAAGCCAGTGCCGTTCATGCTCGAGCTCGACGGAGAGCGCTGGGAGACCGAGGCGATGCTCGTGGCCATCGGCAACGCGAAGTCCTACGGCGCGGGCATGCAGATCTGCCCCGATGCCGTGGTCGACGACGGTCTCGTCGACATCACGGTTCTCGGCCCGGTGTCGAAGCCGGCGTTCCTGCGCGCGTTCCCCAAGGTCTTCAAGGGGACGCATCGCGACCACCCTGCGGTCACCATGCGGCGCGCGCGGGTCGTGTCGATCGCCGCGACGGAGGACGTGACCGTCTACGCCGACGGCGAGCACCTCGGCAGCCTGCCGGTCACCTGCGAGACCGTGCCGCACGCCGTCCGCATCCTCGCCTGATGACTATGGCCATCTGACCGGGCTAGAAGGCGGTCAGATGGCCATAGCCTGAGGGCGTGGCCAGCCCGGCTTAGCTCGGGCCCGGCGGACCTGCGGGTCGGCGCCGCCGCGCGTACAGGAGCGCGAGGGCGGTGAGCATCAGAAGTCCGGCAGCGCTGACGATCGGGACGAGACGATCCTCATGACGGGATCGAGCGCGTGACGCGGACGGTCGCCCCGGCCGCGAAGCCGGAGCGGGCGACCGATCGCCGGACGCTGCTGGTGTGGGGGTCCCGGCGGCTGGTGGTGACGAGGGAGCTGCCGGGCGCACTGCAAAGGGACGCAGATCGGAGACGAGGCCCAGCCGGCTCACGAGGTAGCGCAGCCCGGAACCGTCAGGCGCAATCTCGGCGATTCGGTCGTGTCCGAAGCGCAGCTTTCCCTGTTGGTCCCGGGAGCAGCTGACGAAGAAGATGACGGCACCGTCAGGGGACCACCGGGGGCTGTTGACGCAACTGCCGGTGTTCGGCACAACGCGCACCGGCCCACCGCTGGAGGATTGGACGAGCAGTTGGTTGCGACTCAGTCGCGGATCCGCAGTGTGCTTGTCGCGTTGGAAGAGGATCGTCCTACCGTCCGGCGAGACATCAGGGAAGGCACCCAGGCCCTGACCCCCGACGCGCCGTTTGCCGCGGCCATCTATTCCGATTTGGAACAGCTGGCAGCACGGATTCAAACCG
>JAFAQI010000179.1 GCA_019246495.1 Frankiales bacterium
ACGTGAAGGAGTATCCGGACGCCAAGCACGGCTTCCTGTTCGAGCACACGGGTCTGGCTGCCCGCAGCGAGCCGTTCCTCGTGCAGTACGACCCCGCTGCCGCGGAGGATGCGTGGCAGCGGATCTTCTCGTTCTTCGACCGGCATGTGAAGGGGCAGCAGGCATGAGCGACGTCGAGGTGCGGGCACGCATCGCCGCCGATCCCGGGACGGTCTACGGCCTGGTCAGCGACTTGCCGCGGATGGGGGAGTGGAGCCCGGAGAACTCCGGCGGCCGCTGGCTTGACGGGGCCACCGGACCGGCCGTCGACGCGAAGTTCCGCGGCAACAACCGCAAGGGCCTGCGGCGCTGGAGCACGACCGTCACGGTGACCGAAGCGGATCCCGGACGGCGGTTCGCCTTCGAGGTCACCTATGGCCCGTTGCCCATCTCGACGTGGAAGTACGACCTGTCGGCGACACCCGACGGCTGCGAGGTCGTCGAGTCATGGACCGACCGCCGGCCGGGATGGATGCGGGTGGCGTCGGGGCCGGTGATGGGGGTGCGCGACCGCGCGGCGCATAACCGCGCGGGCATGGAGGAGACGCTCGCGAAGCTCAAGGCCACAGCGGAGGCCTGAGGTCGACGTCGCTGTGCCTAGAGCGCGACGTCCACCACGACCGGCGCATGGTCGCTCGGGCCCTTGCCCTTGCGCGCGTCGCGGTCGACGTACGCGTCCTTCACTGCTGACGACACCAGCTGGCTGACGAGCACCAAGTCGATGCGCATGCCCATGTTCTTGTGGAACATCCCCGCGCGGTAGTCCCAGTAGGTGTAGGGCGTGTCGTGCTTCATCGCGCGAGGCATGACGTCGTCGAGGCCGAGGTCGCGCAATGCCTTCAGCGCGTCGCGTTCGGCCTTTGTCACATGTGTCGACCCGATGAATGCCTTCGGGTCCCACACGTCACTGTCGGTCGGGGCGATGTTGAAGTCGCCGGTGAGGACGAAGCCGGCGTCCGGCTTCACCTCCGAGGCGAGCGCGTCGCGCAACGCGGCCAGCCACTCCAGCTTGTATGGGTAGTGCGGACTGTCGAGCGAGCGTCCGTTCGGCACGTAGACCGACCACACCCGTAGCGGCCCGCAGGTGGCGCCGACGGCGCGCGCCTCCACCGCCGGTGGCGCACCGATGAGCGCGGGGTCGTCCTCGTCCGGTGGTGGCGCGTAGGCCGGCTGGCCGGGAAAGCCGAGCGCGACCTCGGTGAGGCCGATCCGCGAGAGGATCGCAACGCCGTTCCAGCGCCCGTCGCCGTTCGTGGCAACTTCGTAACCAAGCTCTTCGGCGCGTTCACCGGGAAACGCATCGGACGTGCACTTCGTCTCCTGGAGGCACAGGACGTCCGGCTCGGCGAGCTCGAGCCACTCGTTGAGCCGCGGCAGCCTCGCTCCGACCGAGTTCACGTTCCACGTCGCGATCCGCACGCCGTCACCCTATGCGCGGTAGCCGCGCCGCGATCGGCCGTCCCGGGACGCCACTATGGTCGTCGAGATGGTCACGGACGGGGACCTGGTCGCGCTTCCGAAGGCCCACCTGCACCTGCACCTCACCGGCGGGATGCGGCACG
This sequence comes from Frankiales bacterium, assembly GCA_019246495.1. GTDB lineage: Bacteria > Actinomycetota > Actinomycetes > JAFAQI01 > JAFAQI01 > JAFAQI01. The sequence continues at coordinate 1,602 of JAFAQI010000179.1, forward strand.
CGACTCTCGTCGAGCTCGCCTCGGCGTACGGCGTCCAGCTTCCAGAGCGGCTCGTCGACGAACAGCCGGACGACTGGCGGGTCCTCGGCTGGGCGCGCTTCCAGCGGCTCTATGACCTCGCCCGCGGCGTGTTGCGCACGGCTGAGGACATCAAGCGGCTGGTCCTGGAGATGGCGGACGACGAGCGCGCGGCTGGCTCGCGGTGGCTGGAGCTGCAGGTCACTCCGACCGGTTACGCCGCGCGGTTGGGCGACGTCGTGACCGCGACAGAGGTCTTCTGCGCTGCCGTTGCCGAGGCGGAGCGCGCGTCCGGGGTCGGCATCCGGCTGGTCATCGCGGCCAATCGCACTCGCCCGCCATGGGAGGCGGAACTGCTCGCGCGCCTCGCCGTGCGGCACCGCGGCTACGGCGTCGTCGGCTTCGGGCTGTCCAACGATGAGCGGGCCGGGCGGGTCGACGACTTCGCGAAGGCGTTTCGCATCGCGCGCGACGGTGGGTTGGTTGCTCTGCCGCATGCCGGTGAGCTGCTGGGTGCGGACTCCGTGCGCCGTACCGTCGACGCCCTCGACCCGCGCCGGATCGGCCACGGGGTGCGGGCTGCTGAGGACCCGGCGGTGTTGGCGCTGCTCGCTGACCGCGGAATCGCCTGCGAGGTCTGCCCGGCGTCGAACGTTGCGCTTGGAGTGTTCGCCGGGCATGCGTCGGTGCCCCTGCGCCCGCTCGGGGACGCAGGGGTTGCGGTTGTGCTGGCGGCCGATGACCCGTTGCTGTTCGGCGCAGGGCTGATCGACCAGTACGCCGCGGCGCGCGACGTGCATGGCTTCGGGCGCGGCGAGGTCGCCGAGCTGGCGCGAGCGTCGATTCGCTACTCGACCATGCCGGCGGACTTGCAGGCCGCTGCGTTGGCCGACATCGACGTGTGGGAGAACCGATCGTCAGGGTGATGAATCGGTGGGCTTAGACCCGCAGGGGATATCGAATGGGTTCCTCGTCGTCGAGGTGTCGCTCCCGGCATCGGCCGGCGGGGCTGGTCCACCGGTAGCCGCGGGGTATGCGCCCCAACGTCCAGCCGCCGTCGTGAGCCAGCCAGTGGTGGTGGTTGCACAACCACGCGGCGTTCTCGAGTGACGTCGCTCCGCCGTGACGGCGGAAGCGGATGTGGTGCAGCTCGCTGACGCGGTTGCGGCAACGCGGAAATGCGCAGCGGCCACCGTCGCGCAGATAGGCGGCGCGGCGGATGGCGGCGGTGAACTCGTGGTCGGCCTGACCGATGTCGAGGACTTCGCTGCGGCCCCCCAGCACGGCCGGGATCAGCTCGGCGTCGCAGGCGAGGCGGCGCGCCGTGTCCGCGCTGATGGTCGCGCCGGAGGGCAGCATGACCAACGCGTCGCGCAGCTGACCTTCGAGGACGGCGAGGTCCATCGTGACGATCACGGTGCGAGGTGCGCCGGTGAACGATGGTGCGCCGCCAGACGCAGCCGTCAGGTAGGTGTCGGCCAGAGTGCCGAGCGCGTCATGGCGGCGCTGGCGCGGCGTACGGTCATCGCCGGGACCGGCGGGCTGTGCGGCGGCGGTCAGGGCGGCGTCGAACCGTGCAGCTACCTCCGGTGTGAGCGTGCCGCTGATGACAGTGGCGCCGTCCAGGGTGCGGCGCAGGTCGACTCCGCGCTCGGTGAGCCGCTTCTCGCGAGTGATGTCGCTGGCCTTGTCGATGCCGAGTCCCTGCACCAATTCGTCGGTGAAGCCGGCGATCTCCTCGGGCGGGTTGAGGCGGGCGCGGTCGATCAGGTGCGGCTCGACCGTGTCCCGAAGGTCCGGCGGCAGCGCGCGAAGCGAGGTGAGGATCGCCGTCGCGTGCGCGTCGGTGATGACGCCGGCGTTGAACGCCTCCGCCGTCGCGGGATGGTCCGAGAGTTCGCGACTGAGTCGGACGATGCGCGAGGCGGCTGGTCCGGCGAGCGTCAGGTCTTCGTGCAGCCACGCCCGAGTGCTCCGGCCCATCAGCTCGCTCGGCGCGTCGATGGCATCGGCCGCGCGCACCCGGCGTACGACCAACGCCTGCAGCTTGGTGATGACCTCCTGCACGGCTTCGATGTCACCCAGCAGCATCAGCGGTTCGGTGATGACCGGGTCCTCAGCGCACATCTTGTCGACGGCGACGACGAGGTCGGCGACCGGTGCGCTGAGCACGAGCGACATCGCGGGCAACCCTTCGGACGCAGGGGATGGCAACCACAGCTACGGATCCGAAAGGCGAGGGACGAGGCAACAAGCGATCAAGCGGGTATCGAACTGATGTTCGAACTCTACCTGCCCCGACCGACAGAAAGCAAACCGCCCGACCGGCTGTGGGGAAGTTCTTTCCGGCCGTATGCTCGCGCCAGCGACGCCTTGCTCGGCATCCAGCTTCGCTCTCCCGGGCGGGCAGCAACGACAACTGGTACGCCGGCAACCGCCCGGTAGCCTGGCCGGTCGTGTCCACTCGCAACGACCTGCGCAATGTCGCGATCATCGCCCACGTCGACCACGGCAAGACCACGCTCGTCGACGCGATGCTCTGGCAGTCCGGCGCCTTCTCCGCGCACCAGACCGAGATGCACGAGGCCGGCTCCGACGCGGTTCGTGAACGCGTCCTCGACTCGATGGACCTGGAGCGCGAGAAGGGCATCACGATCCTCGCGAAGAACACCGCGGTCCGGTTCGGCGACACCACGATCAACATCGTCGACACTCCCGGTCACGCCGACTTCGGTGGCGAGGTCGAACGCGGACTGGAAATGGTCGACGGCGTGCTCCTGCTCGTCGATGCGAGTGAAGGACCGTTGCCGCAGACCCGCTTCGTGCTGCGCAAGGCGCTGCAGAAGCGCCTGCCCGTCGTACTCGTGGTCAACAAGGTCGACCGCTCGGACGCGCGCATCGCGCAGGTCGTCGACGAGACCTACCAACTGTTCCTCGACCTCGATGCCGACGAGCACCAGATCGAGTTCCCGATCATCTATGCATCGGCCCAGGCCGGCCGGGCGTCGCTCGACCAGCCGAAGGACGGCGGCATGCCCGACAGCCGCGACCTTCGCCCGTTGTTCGACACGCTGCTCGCCACTGTTCCGCCCCCGGCGTACGACGAAAATGCGCCGCTCCAGGCTCACGTGACGAACCTCGACGCGTCGCCGTATCTCGGACGGCTCGCGCTGTGTCGGGTGCACAACGGCTCACTCCGCAAGGGCCAGCAGGTCGCGTGGTGCAAGACGGACGGCACGGTCGAGCGGGTGAAGCTCACGGAACTACTCGGCACCGAAGCGCTCGAGCGGGTGCCGATCGAGCAGGCCCGCCCCGGAGACATCGTCGCGATCGCCGGCATTCCCGAGATCACCATCGGCGAGACGATCGCCGACCCCGACGACCCACGCCCGCTGCCGGTCATCACGGTCGACGAGCCGAGCTTGTCGATGACGATCGGCATCAACACCTCGCCGCTCGCGGGGGAGAGTGGTACGAAGCTGACGGCGCGACTGGTGAAGTCGCGGCTCGATGCCGAGCTCGTCGGCAACGTCTCGATCCGGCTGCTGCCGACCGAGCGTCCCGACACCTGGGAGGTGCAGGGTCGCGGTGAGCTCCAGCTCGCGATCCTCGTCGAGATCATGCGCCGCGAAGGCTTCGAGCTCACCGTCGGCAAGCCGCAGGTCGTCACCCGCGTCATCGAC
>JAFAQI010000279.1 GCA_019246495.1 Frankiales bacterium
GCGACATCGTCGCCGAGTGCCGCAGCCGTTCGACCTCCTCGTTGATCGAGGAGTCCTTCTCGATGTAGGTGTCGGTCTGCGGGACGTAGGCCTCGGGCTGGTAGTAGTCGTAGTAGGAGACGAAGTATTCGACGGCGTTGTCCGGCAGCAGCTCGCGGAACTCGTTGGCCAGCTGCGCCGCAAGCGTCTTGTTGGGCGCCATCACCAGGGTGGGTCGCTGCACCTGCTCGACCAGCCACGCGGTCGTCGCGGACTTGCCGGTGCCGGTGGCGCCGAGCAGCACGGTGTTCTGCTCGCCCGCGCGCAGTCGCCGGGTGAGCTCGGCGATCGCTGCCGGCTGGTCGCCGGCCGGCTGGAAGTCGGAGACGACCTTGAACGTGCCCGCTCGGGGCTTGATCGAGGTGGAGGCCACGAAACTAGAACGTAGTCCGGACCCCCGACATTTCCCTCCGGACCTGGCAACGCCGCCTATCGGTGCGGGAGGAACATCCCGTGCGCGTGGGCCAGCGCGCGCCAGGCGACCGGCGGCGCAGCCTGCCACGACCAGAGACTCACCGCACGCACGTGCTGCTGATGAGCTACGGCGAAGAACCGCGGGACCTCGCGCCCCAGGTGGTTGTGCCGCAACGACGGGACGTCAAGCTTGCCGTCGTAGCCCTGCCCCACCGGCATCACCGGCTTGTGGAAGCGGTCGCGGAGGTAGCCGATCGAACGCGCGGTGACGAGCGTCGGCGAGTTGTTGTACCAGTAGGCCATCGGCACCAGGGCATCGCTTCGCCCGGCGACGGTGCTGTAGGGGTAGTCGGCGATGCGGTACGACGACGGCCACGGCACCGTGGTCAGGATGCTGACGTGCGGCGGCAGGGCGTGTCGCAAGGTGCGGAGATAGAGCCGAACTCGCCAGGTCGCGTTGAACGTGCCCTCGGCCGGGGTCTCGATGTCGGGGGCGACGGCCGCGACGTGGACGCCGTTGCTGCGACCGATCCGCGCGGCCCGGGCCAGCCGGAATGCGTCGCGTCGCGGATGCCACAGGTTCGGGAAGTCCCAGGCGACGACGCTGAGATGAGCAGCGCGACTCGCGTGCAGCAACGACGACAGGTGGCCGGCGCCGCTCAAGCCGTCGTGCGTCGACCCCGTGCGCAGATAGAGCGTCGAGAGGCCGACCTGCTTGGCGCGCGCGACGATGCGCTGTGCGTTGCCACCGGCGGTGTGGTCCCACTGGTAGATCCACATGCCGGTGCCGGTGGGCAGCCACGGCCCGGTGTGGTGCGGCGGCGTCTGGTGTGCGGGCTTGTGGCTGTGCCCGGCGACCACGGATGGGTGCTGCTTGTGCGCGGCCGGCTCGACGGCGGTGCGGGTGACCGGGGAACGCTCGGCGGCAACGCCCTGCGGCCGGTGGACGATCCTCGCCCGGTCGCCGAGGGCTGCTGGTGTCGTACCCGTCGTCCCGCCGGACGCGACTGGCTGGCCGGCGACGACGACCGCGTTGTCATGTGCCGTCGACGACAGGGCGGCGACGCCGAAGGCGCCGACGCCGAGAACGGCGACGAGCCGTGACACGGCCGAGATCGCGGTCGAGTCTGCGGTCCGTACGGCGAACGGCAGGCGGGCGACGTGATCGGCGTGTCGGGCGCGGGCGGACAGGGTGAGGGGGTTGCGGCGCGGCACGCGCCGACGTTAGGTCCGACTTGGCCGGATTCGGGGCCAGTCGGCGACGAACGATCCGAAGGTCTAGGTAGAGCTGGTCCGTCCGGCCCTGTCGGCAAGGTCAGCCCAGGCTTGCTCGACCTGGCGATCGAGCTCGGCGAGGTCGCCGTCGTTGCTGATGACGATGTCGGCGACGGCGAGCCGTTGCTCGCGGCTGGCCTGCACGGCCATCCGGGCGCGTGCGTCCGCGTCGGTCATCCCGCGCTGTTCGACCAGTCGCCGCAGCTGCGTCTCCTCGGCACAGTCGACCACCACGACGGCGTCGTAGCGGTCCGACAACCCGCCTTCGACGAGGAGCGGCACGTCGTTGACGACCACGGCCTTCGGGTCGCGCGCGGCTGCTTCCTCGGTACGCCGGACCATCGCCGCACCGACGAGTGGATGGACGATGGCGTTGAGCCGTTGGCGTTGCTCGTCGTCGCCGAACACGGTCGCCGCGAGGCGTTCGCGGTCGAGCGAACCGTCCGCCGCGAGCACCTCGGCACCGAACGCCTCGACGACCTGCGCGAGCCCCGGCGTACCGGGAGCGACGACCTCACGCGCGATCGCGTCCGCGTCGACGACCACGGCACCGCGGGCGGCGAGCCGACGCGCGACCTCGCTCTTGCCCGAGCCGATGCCGCCGGTGAGCCCTACGACGAGCACGTCGTCAGTTGCGCGGAGGACACGCTAGAACGTGCCGCGGGCGCAATGGGTCACTCGGCGGCGTCGCCGGCCGGGGCGTCGTCGGCCGGCGTCTCGTCGACCGCAGTCGCCTCGGTCGCCGGAGCCTCGTCGGTCGCCTCGGCGGCCGGCGCACTCGGCTCGGCCGCGTCGGCGTCCGGCTCGTCCCCGCCGGTCAGCTTGCGCCGGAGCTCGGCGAGCGCCTCGTCGCTGGCCAGCGTGCCGGCGCTGCTCGCCGCGTCGGGTGCGGCGGTCGGCGCCGACGTGTAGGAGGTCTCCTCGGCAGCCTGCGCGTCGGCGGCCTGCGCCTCGGCGATCTGCTTCTGGTGCGCCTCCCAGCGCGCCTGGGCCTCGGCGTACTGCCGCTCCCACTCGGCCTGCTGCGTCTCGTAACCCGGCAGCCACTCGCCCGTCTCGGGGTCGAAGCCCTCGGGGTAGATGTAGTTGCCCTGGTCGTCGTACTGCGCGTGCATGCCGTACTGCGCGGGGTCGAAGTGGTCGCTGACCGCTTCGCCGATCGTGCCCTCGTTGGCCTGCTTGAGCGACAGCGAGATGCGGCGCCGCTCGAGGTCGATGTCGATGACCTTGACGTAGATCTCGTCACCGACGTTGACGACCTGCTCGGGGATCTCGACGTGACGCTCGGCGAGCTCGGAGATGTGCACGAGGCCCTCGATGCCTTCGGCGACGCGAACGAACGCGCCGAACGGGACGAGCTTGGTGACCTTGCCCGGCACGACCTGGCCGATCTGGTGGGTGCGCGCGAAGTGCCGCCACGGGTCCTCCTGGGTCGCCTTCAGCGACAGGGAGACGCGCTC
>JAFAQI010000395.1 GCA_019246495.1 Frankiales bacterium
GCGGCGGTCAGGTCAGGGTCAACGGACCTGCAGACAGAGGCTTCGAGCCATAGCGTCACTATCGCCCCGGCGACCACCATCACCGACGCAGCTGGAAACTCCGCGACCGGGACGTTCACGGTCACAATCAAGTTCTTCTGAGCGATCGCGCGGATTGACACCTGCGTCGCACTCCAGGGATGGCGCCGCGCGGGTGCGTCGAGGCCGCCGACGCGCCGCGGGCTGTAACGGACGGGGCGGCTCGGACGGATAGCAGGTGTCGGCTCCCCTTCACGGGGCCTCCAACGGTCCGGTGTGCCCCGAAGAGTCCGACGGCGAGGCGCCCGCGCCGGTGCGAAAGCACCTAGCGCGGGCGCTCTCGTCGTACGTGGACGCGGTCGGCACTCGAGGGAACTGCTGCATTCGGCGTAGCAGCCGAAGGCGATCTCTGGCCTCAACTGATCATGCGATGTCCGATTCGCATACCAGACCAATTCGGGCACATCTCGCTATTACGAATGTCCGGTTGCTCCCGGAGACTTGGCGCCAACCACAGCAGAGAGGTTCGTGCCAGCCATGTCGTCCCCCACATCCCCCCAGCGACGCTGGCTGTTCCTCGTGCCCGGCCGCCAGGCCTCTGTCGGCGCGCAACTGCTCGGCCTCTTCCTCGTCGGCGCGATGTTCGTCGGCGCGCTCGTCGGCTTCAACGCGGCCAGCGACTTCCACGCCGCCCGTTCGGCGGCCGCCGGCCAGGTCGTCCACGAGGCGAAGACCCAGGCCGACTCGCTCAGCGCCTACATCTCGACCGAGCTCCCGACGAGCCTTCAGGCACTGCCGTCACAGCCGGGGCTGGCGAGCGGCGCCGCGCGCGACTGCACCAAGGCACTCGCCGCGTTGCAGAAGCTCATCGTCGGATCCCACCTCGCCGTGCTCGACTCCCACGGCAGCACCGTCTGCCGCAGCGGCCACGTCAGCGCCGTCAGCGACCTCACCCGCCAAGCGCTCGCGAAGGGCGTCACGATCCAGGGCCCGATCACAGACCGCGTCACCGGCAAGCCGCAGATCGCCTACGGCGTGGCCTTCCCGACGCCGAGCGGCAAGCGCATCCTCGCCGTCGAGGAGCCGGCGATGAACAGCCTGCTCAACTCTCCCAGCGGCTCGCTCAGCCTGCTGCTGGTCGACAGCCGCAGCGGCACGGTCTTCGACCAGCGTCCCCTGGCGCACAAGGACGCGCCGGTCGAGAAGTTCAAGACGTCGACGCTCACTCCCAACCACTCGATCACCCGCACCGGCCCGGACGGCGTCGTACGCATCTATTCCAGCAACCCCGTTCCCGGTACGCCGTGGATCGTCGTGGCCGGCATCTCGCGCAAGCTCGCCTATGCCCACGCCACCAGTGCCCTGCACCGCAACCTCGCGATCGGCGGGCTGTTGCTCGTCGCACTGCTGATCCTTGGGGCCGTCGTCTACCGCCGCATCGCGACTCCTACCCGCCGCTTGCGCCAGGCGATCGAGTCGCTCACCACCAACGAGATCGACCGGCCGACCGGCCAGCACGTCCCCGAATCCGGTCCGCGCGAGCTCGCGCAGCTCGGCGCGGCGTTCAACGAGATGGCCGACGCCCGTATGCGCAGCGAGGCCCGACTCGCATCGCTCGTCCGTCACGCGTCCGACCTCGTCTTCGTCGTCGACTCCGAGGGTCGGGTCACCTACGCAACGCCGAGCGTCGAGACCCTGCTCGGCATCTCGCTCCAGGACGTCATCGGCAGCAAGTTCAGCGCGCGCGTGCACGCCGACGACCGCGACGCTCTCATCAGCCGGATCAAGCGCTGGCGGGAGCACGACCTGCGCACCGCCACCCGGGTCGACTTCCGCCTCGGCTCCGACGACAAGGTCCGCGACGTCGAGGCTCGCGTGCAGGACCTCGTCGACGACCCGGCCGTCAACGGCATCGTCGTCACCTGCCACGACATCACCGACCGCAAGCGCGCCGAGTCACAGCTCGCCCACGCCGCGATGCACGACGCGCTCACCGGCCTGCCCAACCGCGCGCTTGTCCTCGACCGGCTCCGGCATCTCATGTCGCGCACCGGGCGTAGCGGCATCAGCAGCGCCGTACTGTTCCTCGACCTCGACCGCTTCAAGCTCGTCAACGACTCCAGCGGTCACGCGATCGGTGACGAGCTGCTCGTGCAGGTCGGCGAGCGACTGCAAGCCGTGACGCGTCCCGGCGACACCCTCGGCCGCTTCGGTGGCGACGAGTTCGTCATCGTCTGCGAGGCGCTCAGCAGCGAAGAGGCCGAGATGGTCGCGCAGCGGTTGCTCGACGCGATGCAGGCGCCGTTCCGGCTGTCCGACCAGGAGCTGTACGTCACCGCCAGCATCGGCATCGCGATCGCCCAGGTCGGCGACGAGCCCGGCGACCTGCTGCGTGACGCGGACGCTGCTCTTTATCGGGCGAAGGAGCGCGGCCGGGCCGGCTATGCGCTGTTCGACGACGGCATGCGCGCGCAGGTCCGCAAGCGGCTCGACATCGGCAACCGGCTGCGGTCGGCGGTCGACGGCGAAGGCTTGTTCCTCGAGTACCAGCCGCTGGTCTCGCTGACCTCCCAGCGGGCGACCGGTGTCGAGGCGTTGCTGCGCTGGCGTGGCGGCTCCCGCATCGTCGCGCCGGACGAGTTCATTCCCGTCGCCGAGGAGACCGGGCTCATCGTGCCGATCGGCGACTGGGTCGTCCGCGAGTCGTGCCGGCAGCTGCGCAAGTGGCAGCGTGAGGGCAACTTCCCTGCCGGCGTACATGTCTCGGTCAATGTCTCCGCCCGTCAGCTCACCCAGCCCGACTTCGTCAACACGATCGCTGCGGCGATCGAGGACAGCGGCCTGGCGCCCGGCGACCTCACTCTCGAGGTCACCGAGTCGGTGCTGATGCGCGATCACGACGCAGCCGCGTCGACGATGGCGGTGCTGCGCGCGATGGGCATCTCGGTGTCGATCGACGACTTCGGAACCGGCTATTCATCACTCGGCTACCTCGACCGGCTGCCGGTCGACGAGCTGAAGATCGACCGCGCGTTCGTCTCGCCGCTCGGCCGCCGCGCACGGGCCGGCGCGATCATCGAGTCGGTCGTCGACCTCGCACACGCCGTCGGTCTCACCGTCGTCGCCGAAGGCGTCGAGCACGCCGACCAGGTGAAGCTGCTGACCGACATGGGTTGCGATGTCGGTCAGGGCTACCACTTCGCTCGCCCGCTGCGCGCGGACGACGCGTTCGCTTTCCTCACCGGCCAGCGCCTCGCGATTCCCGTGCAAGCCTCGGCGAGCGTCCCCGTCTGACCGCTGAGCATCACATTCGGCGTTCAGGCGTCGCGAGCATCGGCAAGCACCTCACGCAACACCGGTCGCCAGAAGACCGCGATCAGGCCGAGGGCAATGAGCACCGCGGCCTCGTCGAGCGGGCCGGGGATCGGCAAGGCGCCGAAGACGAGCAGCCACCTGACCGGCCGCGGGATGCGCTTGTCCCGCGCAACCGCCTTGCCGATCCGCACCCACTTCGCGAGCCGGCCCTTCACAGCATCGCGAGCTGTTCGGCGTAGGCATCGAAGATCTCGGCGAGCTGCGGCGCGTGGTTGCGGGCGATCATCGCGCCCTCGTGGATCGTCTCCGTCGGTGTGCCGTCCGCGATCCAGCTGCGCAAGACGTTGACGACCGTCCATGGCGAGATCTCCGAGCGGGCGGCGTCGACGAGGAAGCCCGCGACGGCGACAGGCGTCAGCTCGTCCTCCGTCACTGCGCCCAAACCCCCCATGATTCGCGGCAATGGCCGCGACCGCCCCAAACTACCCGGACATATGGCGCGCTCGGCCACCTACTGGCCGAGCGCTGCATGATCATCACTGCCGACATGCGTCCTGATCAAGGGAGGTTGGGACACGGTACGCCGCAGGTCTGCGATCATCCAGCGATGCGCCGGCGGCTTGTCATCGCGGGCGTTGTCGCCGCTGTCGTCGTCGTCCTCGCCGGCGCCTGGGTGTTGGTGCGGGCGTTGCAGGCGCGCAGTTCTCTTGATGAGGCCCGTACGGCGATCGCCAAGGTCCGTGCCGACCTGCTCGCCGGCCGCAACGCCGACGGCGACCTGGCCGTCGCCCGCGCGAAGGCGGACCAGGCAAAGGCGGACACGCACGACCCGGTGTGGTTCGCGTTGTCGTGGCTGCCGCCGGTGCACACGACGCGCGGCCTCGCGAGTGTCGCCGACGACCTGGTGCGCAACGCGGTTACGCCGGTGGTCCGGGTCGCGCCGACCCTGCGCCCGACGCGGTTGCGGGTCGCGCACGATCGCATCGCGCTCGCCCCGCTTGCGGCTGCCGCTCCGGCGCTGAACAGCGCTGCCCGGGCGATGGCCGAGGCGCGACGGCACGTGCTCGCCTTGTCGGGCGGTTGGTTCGGGCCGGTCGGTGGAGCCCGCGACCGACTGCTCAAGCTGATCGACCACTTCGGCGGGGCGGTCGACAATGCGGCGCGCGCCTCTCGGGTGGTCCCGACGATGCTCGGCGCGGCCGGCCCGCGGCTCTATTTCGTCGCGGTGCAGAACAACGCCGAGTCTCGGGGGACCGGCGGCCTGGTCGGATCGTTCGCGATCCTGCGCGCCGACAACGGGCGGCTGTCCGTCGTACAGCGGGGATCAGACGCCGGCCTGCACAACGCGAAGGCTCCTGTGGTCGACCTCGGCGCCGACTACGACCAGGTCTATGGCGGCTATCGCACCGCCGCGTTGTGGAAGTCGAGCAACATCTCGCCGGACTTCCCCGACGCCGCCGACATCTGGACGCGGCTGTGGCAGCGGCAGAGCGGGCAGCGGCTCGACGGTGCGATCGGCATCGACCCGGTCGCGCTGGCCGACGTCCTTCAGGCGACCGGGCCGACGCGGGTGAAGGGGTTCGCGCAGCCGATCAGCGGCGCCAACCTCGTCGACGTGACGCTGCGGCAGGAGTACGTGCTGTTTCCGACCCGCAACGAGCGGGCGCAGCGCCGGCGCTTCCTCGACGGCGTGGCGTCGGCGGTGATCAACCGGATCCTGTCCGGGGCGGGCAGCGCGCAGGCGCTGGTCCGGCGGCTCGGCGACGCCGCGTCGACCGGCCACCTCGCGATCTGGAGTGCGCACCCGGCGGAGGAGGCGGTGCTGGCCGGGACGCCGATCGCGGGCGAATTGCCGGCCGGGCCGGGGCCGTTCGCCGCGCTGACGGTGAACAACGACGCGGGCGGCAAGCTCGACTACTACCTCGACCGCACGCTGACCTACACGGCGACAACCTGCTCAGGGCCCCGGCGTACGGCGCACATCGTCGCCCGGCTCACCAACACGGCCCCGCGGACCGGCCTGCCGCGGTATGTCCTCGACCGGCCCGACCTGCCGTCCGGCCACGAGACGGTCGCGGACAACAAGCTCCTGGTGCTGGTCCACGCCACCCAAGGGGCGCTGCTCCAGCGGGTGACGCTCGACGGGCGGCCGACGGAGGTGACCGCGGGGGTGGAGCGGGCGCATCCGGTGTTCTCGATCGTGATCACGATCCCGCCGGCCCACACGTCGGTGCTGGACTTCACGCTCGACGAGCGGGTCCCCCCGGGGCCGCCATCGACCAAGGTTCAGCCGCTCGTGAGGCGCCAAAAGAGTGAACTTTATGCCCCGACATGTTCACGCTCGTAGCCAACAGGGCATAGGGCGTGGGATAGTTGCACCCGGTCTGCAGGTTTTTTTACGGAGGGTCTCGTGGCTGGTTCGATGCGTCGTCTGGTGTCCGCTGCGCTGGGCGCCGTCCTGCTGACCGCTGGGGGTGGAGTCGCGGCAACGTCGGCGATGGCCGCGTCCGGGTCACACCACGCGGTCGACTACACCCCGAAGAAGCCGAGCTCGCACGTGCCCGGCACCGAGGTGAAGGGCCTGAAGGTCACGAAGTACTGCGTGTCCGGCTACAAGCCGCACTCGGTCGTGACGATCAACAACGGCGGTCACATCACGCACGTGACGACCAACTCGTCGGGCAGCGCCTGCACGACCGTCGGGCTGCACAAGAACTGCAACTCGATCGTCGCCACCGGCGTCAACAACAAGGGCCAGAAGGTGACGTCGTCCGCGCCCGTCTGCGTGCTCGGTGAGAAGGTCAGCCGGTCGGCGCTGCCGTTCACCGGCTCCAACATCATCATCCCGGGCACCGAGATCGGCGCCGGCCTGGCCGCGCTCGGCGGCCTGATGCTCCTGGCCGCTCGCCGTCGCCGTCGTACCGCCCCGCTTGCCGGCTGACGCTCAGCCCCCACCGCGTATGGCCGGTTGACCGGGTTCTAACCCGGTCAACCGGCCATAGCTTTGTGGTCAGCCCATGACGGTGCCGGACGTCGCGTGCCGGACGTCGCACTCGGCGTACGGCGGCGGCTGAACGCGGCCGTGTCGATCGCGAGGCCGGTCCGGGGTCCGATCCAGACGAGGGCTGCTGGCTTGGCATCGGTCGCTGACGCGACACCGGCGGCAGGTGCGGCCTCGGCGGCGGCTGACTCCGTCGCCTGGATCAGCGCGGCCATGAGCTCGCCGACCGCGGGAGCGTTCTTGAACTGGTTGCCGCTCGTGGCCATCGCGACGTAGTAGCCGGGCAGCGCGGTCCGGTCATAGATCGGCGTCCAGTCCGCGGCCACGTCGTAGACACCGGCGACTCCGCGCACCGCGCCCGGCACCCGCAGGTCCGGCAGCCGCCGCGCGGCCCGCGTGACCTGCCGCTCGAAGACCGCCGCCGTCGGGTTGAGGTCCGCATCGTCCGCGTCGTCGAGCCACTCCAGCGGGTCGCACTCCGGCTCGGTGCCGCCGACCAGCAGTTCGTCGGCCGCGGCCGGCCGCAGGTAGACGCCGAGATCGAGGTCGCCGACGACCGGCCCCGGCTCGGTTGGCTCGCCCGGCCGGCGATAGTCCGCCGGCGCCGCGACCTGGTGCACCTCCTGCCGCATCGGCCGCACCGCGACGGCGAAGTCGTCACCCACGCCGGCCAGCGCGTTGATGCTCGTCGACCACGGCCCGCCGGCATTGACCACGACCGGCGCGGTGACCGTCGACCCGTCGTCCAGCCGCACTCCGCCGACCCGCTTGTCGTCCCGCTCGTCGCCGACTCGGTCGCCATTACGAAGCACTTCGACGACGCGGCGTCCGAACCGGAACGTCGTACCCGCTCGCGCCGCAGCGTCGGCGAGGTTGACCGCGGCGAGCTGCGGGTCGTCGACGTAGCCGCCGTCCGGGCAGAACAGCGCGCCGAGCTCGCCCTCGCCCGTCTCCCAGAACGCGGGATCGGTGAGCGCTTTCGGCGGCCAGAACCGCGCCGGGTCCATCGCCGGCAACCGTTGCCGCAGCGTCGCCGCGTCCCACAGCTCGTAAGGGATCCCCGCGCGGTCGAAGAGCGCCGCCGAACGCGCGTTGTCGCTCACCGGGCTGTCGAGCATGAGGAACCCGGTACGCCGGAACCTCGCGAGCGGCTCGCCGTCCGCGGCGCCGAGATGCTCGCGCCACGTCTCCCAGGCATGCTTCGCCTCCCACGACAGCGCGACGCCGTCCCAGGTCGAGTAGTTGAAGCGGATCACCGCACTCGATGCGCTCGTCGAGCCCTGACCCGGTCCGCGGCGACTGTCGACGACGATCACCCGCCGGCCGCCGCGCGACAACTCGAGCGCGATCGCGGCACCGATGACCCCCGCGCCGATGACAACCGCGTCCGCGCCGACCGCCTCACCACCTGGGCCCACGTCCGTCCCCTCGCCGACTGCCTCCAAGATCATGGCCATCTGACCGGGCTAGAAGCCGGTCAAATGGCCATGATCTTGGAGAGCTCCGGCGTACGACGAGAGGCCGGGTGGCCGCCGAGTCAGGCGGTGATCGCCGAGCGGTCGGCGTCGGGGATGACGTCGCCGTGGACAGTGCGGTTGCGGCCCTCGGCCTTGGCACGGTAGAGCGCCTCGTCGGCGCGGAGCATCGCGTCGCGCGCCTCCTCGGCCGGCCCGATCACGCCGACGCCTGCTGAGAACGTGAGCTCCGGGTGCGACGCCGACCAACCGACGCGCATCCGCTCCAGGCAACGGTCGGCACCGGCATGCCCGGCGCGCGGCAGCAGCAGCAGGACCTCCTCGCCGCCGTAACGAACGGCGACGTCGCGCGCCCGCAACACGGCGAGTACGACGCGACCGAGGTCGGCGAGCACGCGGTCGCCGACG
>JAFAQI010000406.1 GCA_019246495.1 Frankiales bacterium
AGTCCGCGTCCCAACGCCGGTTCTGGTAGACCGCGAGCGCCCGGCGCGACGTAGCCGCCGCGGCGATCATCTCGTCGGCTTCCGCTGTTGTGATGCAGAACGGCTTCTCGACGACGACGTGCTTGCCGGCCTCGATGACCCGGAGCGCCCAGTCGGCGTGCGTGTTCGGCGGCGTCGAGACAACGACGAGATCAACGTCGTCGGCCGCGACGAGCGCATCCGCATCGGCGTAGTCCCGCACCTCCGGTACGACGGACCGCGCCGCCGCGACACGTTGCGGGTTGGTGTCGCACACGCCGGCGAGCTCGAGCCCGTCGACCGCCGTGATCGCGGCCGCGTGCTCCGCGCCGATCGCGCCGTAGCCGAGCATGCCGACGCGCACCGGTCGCGCGTCGGCAACGCCGAGGGCCCGGCGCAACCAGCGATGGACGAGCCGCCGGTACGCCGGCTCCGCGAGCGTCTCGGGTCGCGTGCCGGTCGAGAACACGCCAACGCCGGCCGAGGGCCGCCACGTCATGACTGCATGGGTGTCCAGGCCCGTCATCGCGGTGAGCAACACGTCGACGTCGTCGCCGACCTTGTCGAGCAATAGCCACTCGTCGACGAGCTCGACATCGCCGTCGAACCGGGCCGTCACCTCGCCGGCGTCCGGACCGGGGCGCAGCCGCATCGGATGGACCGGCGTCGCGCGACCCGGGACAACGCCTGCCGCATCAGTCACGGCGGCGACGTCGGCGCAGGCGCGCAATGTCGGCCCCGCAAGCAGCAGCGGGACGCCAGCAGCAGCACGGTCGAGCAGGCCGCGCAGCTCGGCGTCCGGCAGCGGCGCGTCGGACCAGACCAGCACGGCGTCGGCATCGCGCGGCGACGCCGAGACGTCGAACCCGCAGCGGCGCAGATGCGCGGCGACCCCCTCGACGGCTGCGGCGAGCCGCTCGTCGACGAGGTGCTTCAGCACGGCCAGCCGCGACATCTCCACAACCCTAAGCCAGCCGTCGTGGGCCGCCGGGTTTGGCCGTCCGCCTCCTGACGCAGGCTGATCCCGAGGGACATTCCGGAGGAGACCGTCATGCCGACCACTGCCGCCGTCACCGCACCCGTCGAGCACGTCGTCGAGCAGATCGAGAACGCCGGACCGCTCGACCCGGTCGTCAAGGCCGTCCGCAAGGCCGTCAACGCCACGCTGCGCCCGCGCGCGCTTCGCGACGGCCTGCACGGCGTCTGGCTCGGTCATCCGCTGCATCCGATGCTCACCGACATCCCGATCGGTGCCTGGAGCGCGGCGGCGATCCTCGACGTCGTACCGGGCACCGGCCCGGCCGCCTCGACACTCATCGCGGTGGGCTGCGCGAGCGCGGTGCCGACCGCCGTCACGGGTCTCGCCGACTGGGCGCAGCTGCATCCGCCGCAGCAACGCGTCGGCCTCGTCCACGCAGCGGCGAACCTCGTCGGCCTGTCGCTCTACACGAGCTCGCTCGCCGCGCGCCTCGCCGGCAAGCCGGTGCGCGGCCGCCTGCTCGGCTTCGCGGGCCTCGGCGCGGTCATGGCCGGCGGCTACCTCGGCGGTCACCTCGCGTTCCGCCAGTCGGCCGGCGCCAACCACAACGCCGACGTCCTCGACCTCTACCCGTCCGGCTGGCAGGATCTCGGCGCTTTCGACGACCTGCCGGACGGCAAGCCGACGAAGCGCACCGTTGAGGGCGTCGACCTTCTCGTCGTACGACGGGGTCAGCAGATCGACGTGCTCGCCGACAAGTGCTCGCACCTGTCAGGTCCGCTGTCCGACGGAGAGTTCACCTCCGAAGGCGGCCACGGATGTGTGACGTGCCCGTGGCACGGCTCGACGTTCCGCCTCTCGGACGGCGCGGTCGTGCACGGACCAGCGACCTCGCCACAGCAGCGCTTCGACACGCGCATCGTCAACGGCCGCGTCGAAGCCAAGCTCCCCGGCAGCTGAGCCGATCTGTCCGACGCTGAGAGGGCTATAGCCCGCTCACCGTCGGACACATTCGCGCGGTCAGCTCTTTCGCAGCACCAGCGGGTCGAGTCCGTTGACGACGTTGACGACCGGCTCGCCCGACGTCACCCGCCGGATGTTGTCGATCACGGCGCCGATCACCCGGCCCTGCGCTTCGCGCGTCGCGCCGGCGGCGTGCGGTGACAGCAGGATCCGGTCCTCGCGCCGCAACGGCGAGTCGGCGGGGAGCGGCTCGGTCGCATAGACGTCGAGCGCCGCGCCGGCGAGATGGCCCGAGTGCAACGCGTCGAGCAGCGCCGCCTCGTCTAGCACCCCGCCGCGCGCGGCGTTGACGACGAACGCACCCGGCGGCAGCAGCGCCAGCCGCTCCGCCGACAGCAACCCGCGCGTGGCCGGCGCGAGCGCCACGACGACGACGAGCAGCTGCGCGTGCGCAAGCAGGGCGTCCAGCTCGAGCCACCGAGCGCCTCCCGACTCCCCCGCCGGACGTTCGCGCCGGCTCCAGTAGGCGACGTCCGCACCCAGCGCCGCGAACCGCGTCGCGCACTCCACGCCGATCGGCCCCATGCCGACGATGCCGACCCGGCGACCGGCCACCTCGCCACCGCCGCGCTGGGCGACGTCGAACTGCGGCCAGCCACCCTCACGCATCCGCTCGTCCGCCCAGGCCAGCCAGCGCAGGACGGCGTACGCCGCACCGACGCACCACTCGGCGACGCTCACCGCGTTGGCTCCCGCGGTGTTGGCGACCGGGATGCCGGCGGCCGTGAGTGCGTCGACATCGAGCGAGTCCACCCCAACGCTGGGCTGCTGCACGAAGACGAGCCGGGAGGCGGCCCCGAGCTGGTCGGCCGCGAGCCCGAGCCCGCCGGTCCAGTCACCGAGGACGAGATCGGCGCCCGGAAGGGCCGCCGCGACGCCCGCCGGGTCCCGGGACTCGGGTACGGCGACATCGACCGGCAGGCCGTCGAAGAGGGCCCGCAGCAGCCCCTCATCGAGCGGCGGCAAGGCCAGCAGCCGCCACGAATCTCCGCTCACGCCGCCGCCCAAATCAGGCCGAACCGGTCACCAGTCACAAGAGCCCCACTTGTCACAACAGCCCCACAGCCTCTACCGTGATCTTCCCCTCACGCGCGGTGCCGCCGTCCAAGGCCGGCGCCCAGTGAGAGCCGGGAGGCATCATGCACACCCCCTCGTCGCGGTCGCGCGACCAGGCACCGGCGGTCCGCAGCCTGGCGCAGCGGATCGGCCGCTGGACCGCGCTGCCGACGGTTGCCGTCCTGCTCGCCGTGGCGATCACGGCGTCGTTCTCCAGCTCGCGGACCTATCAGGTGCGTCCGGGCGACACCCTGTCCGCCATCGCCGCGCGCTACCACACGACCGTCGCCGCGCTGGTGCGCCTGAACAACCTGCCCGGCAACGGCAACCTCATCTACGCCGGAAGCGTGCTGCGGATCCCCGGCCACCACCACGGTGGCCACGCCGGGCACGCCGCGGTGCACCACGGCACCTACCGCGTGTGGCGGCCCTACGTCGTGAAGCCCGGCGACTCGCTCTATGCCATCGCGGCTCGTTTCCACGCCAATCCCCGCGTGATCGCGCGGCACAACCACCTGCCGAGCTCGCTCATCGTCATGCTCGGGCAGCGCCTGGGCATCCCGCACCGCGTGTCTGTCGGGGGCGGGCCCGACCCGTTCCGCGGCGTCTACGTCCCGAGCCGCACCACCGTCGCCGCGATGATCCGTTCGACCGCGCTGCACTGGGGCGTCGACCCGCGCTTCGCGCTCGGGATCTCCTACGAGGAGTCCGGGTTCAACCAGCGGGTGATCTCGAAGGTCGGCGCGATCGGCGCGATGCAGGTGATGCCCGGGACCGGCGCATGGGTCGCCACCTCGGTGCTGCACCGGCCGATCAACCTCTATCGCGCCCACGACGACATCGCCGCTGGGGTGGCGCTTCTCGCCGTACTCCTGAGGGAGACGCATGGCAACCAGCGCCTCGCCGCTGCCGGCTACTACCAGGGCCTGTCGTCCGTACGCACGCGTGGGATGTTCCGCGACACCAAGCAGTACGTCGCGAACGTCCTGGCGCTGCGCAACCGGTTCTGAGCGTGCATCGCCTCTAGACTCGATGTAATGGACCAGACGCTGAGCGACCCACTGGTCGATCGGCTGCTCGACGGCCGCTACGCCATCGAGGCTCGTCTCGCCCGCGGCGGGATGGCCAGTGTCTACCTCGCCACCGACGTCCGGCTCGAGCGCCGGGTCGCGGTCAAGGTGATGCATCCGGCGCTTGCGGAGGACCCCGAGTTCATCGCCCGCTTCAACCGCGAAGCGCGCGCCGCCGCCCGGCTGTCGCATCCCGATGCAGTCGCGGTCTATGACCAGGGCAACGACGGCCACCACGTCTTCCTGGTGATGGAGTACGTCGCCGGGTCGACGCTGCGCGAGATCCTGCGCGAACGGTCGAAGCTGTCGCCGGGCGAAGCAGTGGCGGTGATGGACCACGTGCTGGCCGCGCTCAGCGCTGCGCACATGGCCGGGCTGGTCCACCGCGACGTGAAACCGGAGAACGTGCTCGTCACCGCCGACGGTCGCGTGAAGGTCGTCGACTTCGGACTCGCGCGCGCCATCGCCGGCACGACGTTGACGACGGACGAGTCGTCGCACTACGGGACGCCTGCCTACGTCTCGCCGGAGCAGGTGCGCGACGGCACGGCGGACGCGCGGTCCGACGTCTACTCCGCCGGCGTGTTGTTCTTCGAGCTGCTGACCGGCTCGACACCGTTCACCGCGGACTCACCACTATCGGTGGCCTACAAGCACATCTCCGACGACGTGCCGGCGCCATCGTCGCGGGTGCGCGGCATCCCCGCGGAGCTCGACCGGCTCGTGCAGGCCGCAACCGCGCGCGAGCCGTCGGCTCGTCCCGCGGATGCGCGCGTGCTGCACGCGCAACTGCTCGCGGTGCGCGACCGGCTCGGTCTGCATGCCGCCGTTCCGGCGCCGTCTGCCGACCTCACGATCTCGATTCCGACGTCGACGGTGAACAGCTCCGCGGCGGCCACCGCCGTGGTTCCGGCAGTGGACACGCAGCGCACGGCCGCGCTGCCGCCGGTGCCTCCCGGCCCACCCGCCGGCGAGCGGCGCCGGCGTCGCCGCTGGCCCTATGCGGTGGCGTTCGTCGCGCTGCTCGCGGTGCTCGGTGGGCTCGGCGGCTGGTGGCTCGCGGTGGGCCGCTACACGCACGCTCCCAACGTGGTGACGCTGACCAAGAAGGACGCGATCGCAAAGCTGACATCCGAGGGGTTGCGCTGGCGACTCGGTCCCGCGATCTACAGCGACCGTGTGCAAGCGGGGTTGGTCGCGGCCGAGTCGCCGCATGCCGGCGCCCGCGTCGACAAACATGCGGTCATCACGCTGGAGCTGTCGAAGGGACCGTCGGCTTACAGCGTGCCCGATGTTGCCGGGCAGCCGATCGCCGCGGCAAAGAAACAACTACGCGCGCAGCACTTCAAGGTCGGCAAGGTCCATCGGGCCTACTCCGACACCGTCGACCGCGGGCTCGTCATCAGGGTCGACCCGACTGGCCGGCAGCCGGTCGGCACGACCGTCAACCTCGTCGTCAGCAGGGGTGCCAAACCGGTGGCGATCCCTGATGTGCGTGGGATGTCGCCGAGCAAGGCGGCCAACGTGCTCAGCAAGGCGGGGTTCACCGTCGGGGCCACGACGCAGGCTTTCAGTGACTCCGTGCCCAACGGCAAGGTCATCGACAGCAGTCCGGGATTCGGTGCGAAGCAGCAGCCCGGGGCGACCGTCGGCCTCGTGGTCTCCAAGGGGCCGCAGCTGTTCCAAGTGCCGGACGTGACGAACATGCCGATCGCCCGCGCCATCCAGATCATCAACAGTGCACCCGGCGGCTTCCACGCGGCGCCGAAGCAGATCTTCCCCGGCGGGCAGGGCAAGGTCGTACGCGAAACTCCGACGGGCATGCAGCCTCGCGGCACGACGATCGAGCTCGACTACTACTAGCCTCCCCTGCCGTTGATCATGGGCAAAGTGACGCGACACGCCGGGCGTGTCGGTCGGTTTCCCCATGATCAACGGTTGCCGGCTCGCTCTCCTGTCGGGTCGCACGTGTTCGTCGGCGGCGGGCTGGTGTCGCGGGGGCTGCGCTACGCCGACCGCATCGGTGCCGAGGCGGTGCAGGTCTTCGTCTCCAACCCGCGCGGCTGGCGGGCGTCGGCCGGTGACGCGGCCGAAGACGAGCGGTTCCGCAGTGAGTGCGCCGACCGCGGCTGGCCGGTGTTCGTGCACGCGCCCTACCTGTGCAACTTCGCCTCGCCGACCGAG
>JAFAQI010000493.1 GCA_019246495.1 Frankiales bacterium
GACCTGTGGACGGTAAGGCGTGGTCCGGTGGGCGAGCTGTGCACGAACGGTGCACGGTCCGGTCGCGCCCGAGCGCGACACGCATCACGACCAGCAGGAAGCTCGTCCACCCGGTGTGGACAGGAAGTTCTCGAGCGATCGCCGTCAGCCGGCGGCGACGACCTCGATCTCCATGCGGGCGTCGACCTCGGGGTGCAGCCGGACCGAGACGGTGTGCGTCCCGACCGTCTTGATGTGAGCCGCGGGCAGCTCCACGCGTCGCTTGTCCAGCGACGGCCCGCCGGCGGCCTTGACCGCCTCCACGACATCGGCCGCGGTGACGGACCCGAAGAGGCGGCCACCCTGCCCGGCGCGCGAGGGCAGCTGCACCTGGAGCGCACCGAGCTGTGCCGCGAGCTGCTGCGCCTCGCCGAGGTCGCGCACCTCGCGCACCTCGCGACCGCGGCGGATCTGGGTGATCTGCGACTCGGCACCGCGGGTCCACTTGATGGCGAGACCGCGCGGGACGAGGAAGTTGCGGCCGTAGCCGTCCTTGACCTCGACGATGTCTCCCGGGCCACCGAGGCCCGACACCTGCTGCGTGAGGATCAGCTTCATCGCGCGCTCCTCAGCGAGCCGTGCTGGTGTAGGGCAGCAGCGCCATCTCGCGGCTGTTCTTGATCGCGATGGCGACGTCGCGCTGGTGCTGTGAGCAATTGCCGGTCACCCGCCGCGCGCGGATCTTGCCGCGGTCGGAGATGAACTTGCGCAGCAGGTTGGTGTCCTTGTAGTCGATCACCGCGGCCTTGTCCTTGCAGAAGGCGCACACCTTCTTCTTCGGCTTGCGGGTCGTTGGCTTGGGCATCGCGAAAGCTCCGTCGGTCAGTCAGGTCAGGGGAAGAGTCGGATGGTGTGGCGGGTCAGAACGGTGGCTCGTCGGTGAAGTCGCCGCCGGGCGCAGGAGTGGCCCACGGGTCGTCCGCCGCGCCGCCGCCGCCACCGCCGGACGCAGCACCGCCACCGCCGCCGAACCCGCCGCCGGACTGCGCACCACTGCGCTGGCCGCGGTTGATCTTGGCTGTGGCGTTGCGCAAGGACGGGCCGACCTCGTCGACCTCGACCTCGAAGACGGTGCGCTTCTCGCCTTCCTTGGTCTCGTAAGACCGCTGCTTGAGCCGGCCCTGCACGATGACGCGCATGCCGCGCTGCAGCGACTCGGCGACGTTTTCCGCCGCCTGCCGCCAGACGTTGCACGTGAGGAAGAGGCTCTCGCCGTCCTTCCACTCGTTGGTCTGCTTGTCGAGGTAACGCGGAGTCGAGGCGACGCGGAACTTCGCAACCGCCGCACCACTCGGGGTGAAGCGCAGCTCGGGGTCGTCGACGAGGTTGCCGACGAGGGTGATGTTGGTGTCTCCAGCAGCCATGCCAGCCCCTCTACTTCGCGTCCGGACGCACGAGCTTGGTGCGCAGCACTGCCTCGTTGAGGTTGAGCTGCCGGTCGAGCTCCTTCACTGTGGCGGGCTCGGCCGTGACGTCGAGCACGGCGTAGATGCCTTCCACCTTCTTGTCGATCTCGTAGGCGAGGCGGCGGCGGCCCCACACGTCGACCTTCTCGACGCTTCCGCCACCCTGCCGGACCACGCTCAGGAACTGGTCCAACGAAGGCGCGATGGTGCGCTCCTCGAGATCCGGGTCGAGGATCACCATGAGTTCGTAACGGCGCATGTGACTGCCAGTCCTCCTTCGGACTATGTAACCCCCGGCGTCAGCCACGGGCGGCCACGGTCGATCCGTGGCAGGAGGGTGCTCGCGGGCCGGAGGGCCGACGAGCGCCGACCACGTTAGCAGCGGATCGCCGCGCGGCGCTGGGCGCAGACTACGGCCGCGGTACGACGGCGCGCCCCGCGTCGTCCACAGGCTCTGCGAGCAGCACCCGGACAAGCGCCGTACCGGTGCCGACGACCGCGAGCGCGGCAAGCGCCGCCGGCAGACCGGTGCCCCGACCACTCGGCGGCTCGAGCGGCCCGCTGACCACGTGCACCGCCGGTGACGGCGCCGGGGACGCAACACCGGCCGGCGACGCAGTCGCGGATGCCGACGGCCGAGGCGAGGGCGACAGCGACGGGTGCGGCGCTGCACCGGAGGGGGTCGGTGCGACCTGCGGGCCGGTTGCTGACGGACTGCCGGGCGCCGGCGTCGCCGACGGCCGGGACGACGGGCTCGGTGCCGGTGAGTGGTGCGACGGCGTCGGGCTGGGTGACCCTGACGGCTTCGCGTCGACAGTGATCGAGCCGCGAGCTGACGGCCTGCCAGCGGGTTGGACCGCGGCTGTTACCTGGTGTGGGCCTGTCGAGGTTCCCGCGTAGTCGGCGGTCCCGCCGGCCGCCAGTTGCCGTGAATAACCCGGGTCAACCTTCACGGTGACCGCGAACGACGTGTTGTTGGTGAACGTCACGTGTCCGGCGTAGGCGATGGAGCAGGTCGACGGATGCAACTCGAGGGTGAGCGGATCGGGTGACGTCACGACCATCCCGCAGTGCTTCGCGGAGGCGCCGGCCGTCACCGCGAGCAGCACGGAGCCGATGAGCAGACCGATCGCGAGCACGCCGACGTGCCATGCCCGCCCGGTCAGCATCGCTCCATGGTGTCAGCCCACCCAGTGGTCCTGTTGGAACGCGACCACGATCACCACCATCAGCGCCGGAGCGACGGCGAGATAGGCCGTGTGCACCCACCGCCTCCGCAACGACACCTCGGCGAGCAGGAGCCACAACGGCCACCACAGCAGCGCCGTACGCGCGACCGAGAGATAGAACGTCGACGTCCCGAGCGCGACGACCTGCAACCCGACGTAGGTCAGCTCGCCCCAACGCCGGCGCACGGCGAGGACGACGCAGACGACGACGCCCACCAGCACGGCGACGATCTCGGCGCGGTACGACCAGGCGTAGGCGGCGCCCTGCGCCGAGTTCCACGCCGCCTGCCACGTCGTGTCGAACGCGGTCCATGGCCACACCAGGTGACGGCCCCAGTTGTCGCGCTGCGCATGCGGCCAGGCCAACCAGTCACCGGTGATGTGGTGCAGGTAGACGGCGTAGAGCGCAGGCGGCACGAACGGCACCACCAGCGCGAGCGCATCGGTGACCCGACGCCGGCCCGATGGCGAGACGAGCCACTGCACGACGAGAGCGGCTGCCAGGAAAAGCCCCGTGACCCGTACGACGGAAGCACCCGCCGCGAGCAAGACGGCCGGCCACCACCGGCCCCGCCGCGCCATGAGCCAGGCGGGCAACGCGAACGCGAGGAACAACGCCTCCGAGTAGGCCGCTGCAAGAAACACCGCATAGGGCGAGAGCACGAGATAGAGCACCGCGCGCTCGCCGACCGCCGTTGTGTGGTCGACCGCAGCGAGCCGGACCAGCGCAACACATGCGATCAGCCCGGCGACCGCCGAGATGAGCAACCCGGACGCCACCCAGTTGCGGACGACGGCATGCACGACGCGCAACGCCAACGGCTCGCCGGGGAAGAACGCGACCACCCCGCGATCCGGGTAGTGCCGCGGATAACCCTGGTAGCCGAACCTCGCGATCTTCACGAACAGTCCGGTGTCCCAGCGGTCCCACGACGACGTGAACGACCGCACGGCACCCGCGTTGGTGTCCGCGACGAGCCATCCGGTGGCGACCGTCACCACGGCAAGCGCAACTCGCGAGCCGATCCACGTCCGCACCGCGCCACGTTCCGCGGCACCGGCACCGGCACCGGCACCGGCACTCACGACAACGCCGGCGCCGCCCGGCCGGTCGGCACGTTGGCCTCGTCGTCCCAGCGGTCAGGCGCCTCGTCGAGCACGCCGCCGGCCGGGTCGTCGACACCGTCCCGTCGTACGACGTCGGTCTCCGGGTGCAACACCTCGCGCACGACGAGACCCATCACCACGGCAAGCGCGACGTCGCGAATCAGCACGGTCCCGAAGAAAATGTTGATGGGGATGCCGACCGGTCCCCGATTCGCGCCGGCCGCGTCGTTGTTGACGAAGAACAGGTAGCGCGCAACCAGAAGCACCGCCTCGGTGAGCTGCCACACAAGGAACGCCGGCCACCGTGGCCGCGCAAGCACCGCCAGCGGCAGCAACCACAGTACGTACTGCGGCGAGTCCACCTTGTTCACCAATAGGAAGCCCGCGACGAGCAGGAACAGCACCTGACCGACGCGCGGCCGACGCCGCGCGAGCAACGTCAGCAACGTCACCGCGGCGATGACGATGACGGTGGCGAGACCGACGCCGAAGTCGAGCCAGCCCGGTGCTTGCCCGCACGCCGGCGAGTCCAGCGGCCCGACGTGATGTTCGAGCTGGAACCACAAGCTGTCCCAGTCCGACGGTCTGGTCGCGTTCCCTTGCCAGAACCATCGCCAGCCCGGCAGGTAGTGCGCCGTCGCACAGCTCTTGTCCGGGAAGAGAAAGTCCGTACGCCGCAACGCTGGTGAGGTCTGCGCCGACAGCACGACCGCCGGCAGGTAGGCGAGGACGAACGACACGACCGCCGTCGACATCATCGCGGCCCAGTGCCGCAGCCGGCCGGATCGCCAGCACAGCGCGAGCAGTCCGAGACAGAACAACGCCGGATAGAGCTTCGTCGCGGTGCCGAGACCGATGAAGACACCCGCCAGCAGCGGTGCGCGCAGGCCGGGCCAGGGCCGGCTCCACGCCCACAGGGCAAGCGTCGCCAGGGCAACCGCTGCGAGGTCCCAGTTGGTGTAGGCGTGCAGCAGCAACGTCGGGGCGAGCGCAAACATCGCCACGTCCCAGATCCGCCGACGGCCGACGAGCCGGGCGAGCGCCCACGTGGTCACGAGTGCGAAGCCCGCGAGCAACAAGGCGGTGATGTCGAAGAACGTCAGGCCGCGCTTGTCGATGAGGTTTCTGCCGACCACCTGCGGGTCGTCGGGCCGCACCATGTTGGTGACCTCGGCGGCGGCCCACATGATGCCGCCGATGACGGGCGGGTACTCGACCGGATGGTCGCGGTAAGGAACCGAGATCCGCGACTGCTCTCCGGTCGTCGGTGACTGCGGTCCGCTGCCCAGGTGCTCGGAGAAGTAGAGGGCGTAAACGTCCGTGTAGCAAAGACGCGTGTACTGGTAGTCGTTTCCGTCGGACCAGGAATGCGTTCGGCATGGCGCCTTCGCGAGGAAGCCGAGCACGGACGTCAGCACCGTGAGCATCAGCAGCACGCGCAAGGGTCCCCACCAGCGCGCTGTCCGGCCGCGGGCGAACCGGCCGTGCGGCCCCCCGGTCAGCCGGCTCGCCGCGGCGACGACCGGGTCGGACCGTGACGGCGCGGCCGGCTCGGCGACGGCGGTCACGGCCGGGCCCACGGCGTGCCGGGCGTTGCTCACGGAAGCATCGTGTCGCAACGCCCGCCGGCGTGCTTCAGCCGCGGGGTCGGGCCTGTCGCCGACCAGCCGGTGACGCATGCCCGGCGGAGGACGATGGAGACGGTGACGGTGGGCTCGACGACGGCGGCGGCAGCAGTGTCGGCGTCGTCGACGGCGTGAGCGTCGGCGTCGGCGAGGGCGTCGTCGACGGCGTGGTCGACGGGGTCGGTGATGCCGACGTGGGCGACGGAGTCGGCGACGCGTTGCCCTGGTTGCTGCCGACATGCGCGGGCGGTGGGAACGGCACCACCGGCTTGCCGAGCAGCGCACCGTTCATCATCTGCTGCCACGTCTCAGCCGGCAGCGCGCCGCCGTACAGCGGAGCACCGCCATCCGTGACAGGCGTCGTGCGGTTGGTGTTGCCGTACCAGACCGCCGTCGACAGCTGCGGCGTGAAGCCGACGAACCATGCGTCGAGGTTGCCGGGTCCGCTCTGTGCGCCGTTGGTCCCGGTCTTGCCGGCGCACGGCCGACCCGACAGTGACCGGCCACACGCCGTGCCGCCGAGCCCGCAGTCGAACACCTTCGTCATGGCGAAGGTGGTGTCGGCCATGACGTCGGCCGGGAAGACGCGCTGCGTCTTCTTGTGCGCGCTGAATACGACCTGCCCGGAGTGAGTCTCGACGCGCGACACGAGATAGGGCTCGGCGTGCACGCCCTGCGCGGCGATGGTGGCGTAGGCATCCGCCTGGTCGAGCGGCGACACGTTCTCCGGGCCAAGCGTGATCGCCGGAACCGCGGGCAGGTTGACCGACTTGGGGATGCCGGCGGCGTGCGCAGCCGCGACGATGTTGTCCGGCCCGACCTTGACCGCCAGCGGGACGAACACCGTGTTGATCGACTTGGCCAGCGCCTCGACGAGGTTGCAGGTGCCGCAGCCGGACTCACCCGCCGAGTTGTGGATCGTCGAGCCGTTGACCTGCACCGACGGTGGCCCCGAAAAGGTGCTGTCGAGGCTGATGCCCTTTTTCAGCGCGGCAATCACGGTGTAGGGCTTGAACGAGGAGCCGGGTGGCCGGCCGTAGGTGCCCGCCGTACCGGTGAGATCGGTGCACGCGTCCGGGTGGCGATGCTGAGTTGGGCAGTACGCCGATCCGCCGAAGAGCGCGCGGATCGCGCCGTCCCCGGGTTGCACGCTCACGAGCGCGCTTTCCCGACCCTTGTCGATGCCTCTGCGCTGGTACGTCCCGTGCAGCGTGTTCTCCGCGGCAACTGCAGCGGTCTGCGCCTTGACGTCGATGGTCGTGATGACGTTGTAGCCACCGGCGTTGAGACGCGCCTCGTCGAAACCGTCCTTCTTCAGCGCGAGCTCGACGTCCTGGCAGATGAAGCCGCGCCACCCGGTGCAGGTGTTGACGCCGGCTGACTTGTTCTGCCGCTGCGCAGACACCTTCGGATAGGAAACATTTGGGTTGGCCAGCCAGTGCTGCTGCACCATTCCGTCGATGACATAGCGCCAGCGCGCGACGGCGGACGCGCGGTTGACGGCCGGGTCGTAAAGCCCCGGGTTGCTGATCGTCGCCGCGAGCACCGCACCCTGCGCCGCGTCGAGCTTTCCGACGTCCTTGTTGAAGAAGGCGTGCGCGGCAGCCTGGATCCCGTAAGCACCGCGACCGAAGTAGATGGTGTTGAGGTAGTCCTGGAGGATCTCGCTCTTGGGCTTGCTGTTCGCAAGCTTGATGGAGATGAAGATCTCCTTGAACTTTCGCGTGAACGTCCGCTGCGACGTGAGGTAGGCGTTCTTCACGTACTGCTGGGTGATCGTCGACCCGCCCTGCGAGATCTCGCCACCGCGGATGTCGGTGAACAGCGCGCGCAGGATGCCGGTCGGAGAGATGCCGGGCTCGCTGTAGAAGTGCCGGTCCTCCGCCGCGAGAACGGCGTGCTGGACGGCCAGCGGGACCTGCCGCAGCGTCACGTCCTGACGGGTCGTTCCCGGCAACCGCGCGAGCACGGTCTTGCCGTCGCTGTAGTAGAGCGTCGTCGCCTGCGCGGTCGCGAAGGTGCTCGGGTTGGGCACCGGTGTCGTCGCATAGCCGATGCCGACAAGAACGGCAGACGCGACCGTGGCGATCAGCAGACCCCACAGCATCTGCTTCCGCCGCGGCGCGAACCGCTGGATCGAGGTGGAAACGCTCAGGACCGAGCCCGCCGTCCGACGCGCTCGCCCGTCCCGAGGACGTAGGAGGCGAGCAGGTGGTTCCACCGGCAGTCCTGGCACACCTCGACGCAGAAGACCGTGAACTCGCTCAGCTCACCGGCCAGGCCGAGCAGCTCTCCCGTTGCCCGCGCGCGGCCGTTGGCGTCGGCGCGGAAGCAGTCGCCGTAGGTGTAGTTGACCCGCACCAGCTCGGCGCGGTGGCACACCGGGCACTCCTCGCCGGTGGCCTCGCCGTGGTAGCGAGCCGCGCGCAGCAGGTAGGGCTGCGCGTCGCAGATGTCACCGGCGGGCAACCGGCCGGCGGCGTAGGACGTGAGCGTGCGGCGCCGGACGAGCGCGTAGTCCACGAGCGTGCGCGCCTGCGACATCAGGGCGCGGCTGGGCGGCAGCACGGTCGCCGCTCGGCCCGACATGGCGGTCAGAGTACGCCGGGAAACCTGAACGCCACGGTCACCCTCCACCGCCGGGCAGTTCACCCCGAATTTGCCTCGCCGTCGCATTCCCGCTAAGGTCTCTCGATGTATCAACTCGATACATCAATTTGCCCAGTTCATAAGTCAGCCCAGTTCGCACAGGAGGCGTCCCGGTGAGCAGCAAGCGGTCCGGCGTGCTGGAGCTCGCCGTGCTCGGGCTGCTGCACACGTCTCCGCTGCACGGGTACGAGCTGCGCAAGCGGCTCAACACCCTGCTCGGGCCGTTCCGGGCGATCTCCTACGGGTCGCTCTACCCCTGCCTCAAGGACATGCTCGCTTCCGGTCTCATCGCGGCCGACGACGCGGCGAGCGAGTCCGGGCCGGGCCGGCGCAGCCGGATCGTCTACAAGCTGACGGCCGAGGGCAAGGAGCGGCTGCAGGAACAGCTCGCCGAGGGCGGTCCGTCCGCCTGGGACGACGAGAGCTTCGGCGTCCGCTTCGCGTTCTTCGCGCAGACCGACGCCGACGTGCGGCTGAAGATCCTCGAAGGCCGGCGGAGCCGGCTCGAGGAACGGCGGGAGAAGGTGACGACCGGTTTGGGACGCGCGCGAGAGAAGCTCGACCGCTACACCCTCGAGCTGCAGCAGCACGGCCTCGAGTCGGTCGACCGCGAGGTGCGGTGGCTCAACGAGCTCATCGCCACCGAACGCGCGAGTGTCAACGCCCGGCCGCGCAGCGCTGCAACGAACTAGCACCGACCACCAGCACCACCTCATCGAGTACATAGGAGAACACCGGGATGGGTTCCGTCCGAGTAGCCATCGTCGGCGTTGGCAACTGTGCCGCGTCGCTCGTCCAGGGCGTCGAGTACTACAAGGACGCCGACCCGTCGGCCCGCGTCCCGGGGCTCATGCATGTCCAGCTGGGCGACTACCACGTCCGCGACATCGAGTTCGTCGCCGCGTTCGACGTCGACGGCAAGAAGGTCGGGCGTGACCTGTCCGAGGCCATCGTCGCCAGCGAGAACAACACCATCAAGATCTGCGACGTGCCGCCCACCGGTATCACGGTGCAGCGCGGCCACACCCTCGACGGGCTCGGCAAGTACTACCGCCTGACGATCGACGAGTCCGACGAGCAGCCGGTCGACGTCGTACAGGCGCTGAAGGACTCGCGTGCCGACGTCCTCGTCTGCTACCTGCCGGTCGGTTCCGAGGACGCTGCGAAGTTCTACGCGCAGTGCGCGATCGACGCCGGTGTCGGCTTCGTCAACTGCCTGCCGGTCTTCATCGCCGGCACCAAGGAGTGGGCCGACCAGTTCACCGCCGCCGGTGTGCCGATCGTCGGTGACGACATCAAGAGCCAGGTCGGCGCGACGATCACCCACCGCGTGCTGGCGCGGCTGTTCGAGGACCGCGGTGTGATCCTCGACCGCACCTACCAGCTCAACGTCGGCGGCAACATGGACTTCATGAACATGCTCGAGCGGGAGCGCCTGGAGTCCAAGAAGGTGTCGAAGACGCAGGCCGTCACGTCGAACCTCAGCTCCGGTCCGCTGGCCGGCAAGGTGCAGGACCGCAACGTGCACATCGGTCCGTCCGACTACGTGGCGTGGCTCGACGACCGCAAGTGGGCTTACGTCCGGCTCGAAGGTCGTGCGTTCGGTGACGTGCCGCTCAACATGGAGTACAAGCTCGAGGTCTGGGACTCTCCCAACTCGGCTGGTGTCGTCATCGACGCGCTGCGCTGCTGCAAGATCGCGAAGGACCGCGGCGTCGGCGGACCGATCCTGCCGGCCTCGGCGTACTTCATGAAGTCTCCGCCGGTCCAGGTCGAGGACACACTGGCCCGCACTCAGCTCGAGGCGTTCATCACCGGCACCGCCTGAACCACCAACGCTGCCCCGTCGCGTCGGACCTAGATTCGGTCCGTGCGGCGGGGCAACGCTTTGCGGGAGCTCGTCCGCGAGCGCTGGTTCCCCACGCTCCTGACGACACGGCTGGTGTCGCAGACGGGTGACGGCGTCTTCCAGGCGAGCCTGGCGAGTGCCGTCTTCTTCAACCCGGACCACCAGACGAATCCGCATCGCGCCGCAACCGGGTTCGTCGTGCTGTTGCTGCCCTACAGCCTCGTCAGCCCGTTCGCCGGTGTGCTGCTCGACCGCTGGCGTCGGCAACGGGTGCTGGTCCGGGCGAACCTCGTCCGGCCGGTGTTCGTCCTCGCGACCGCGGCGTTGCTTGCCACGTCGGGTGCCCGCGGAGTCGCGTTCTACGTCGCTGCTCTTGCCGCGCTGTCGGTCAACCGCTTCTATCTGTCGGCGCTCTCGGCGTCACTGCCGCACATCGTCGCTCCGCGGCGACTCGTCCTCGGCAACTCCGTCACGACGACGTCGGGAACTCTCGCGACACTGGTCGGGCTCGGGATCGGCGTGGCACTGCGATCCGGTGTCGGCAAGGGCGACCGCAGCAGCGCTCTCATCGCGGCCGCCTCAGTGGCCGCTTACCTGTCCGCGTCCGCGGTCGCGGCCCGGATGCCCGCGTCGCTGCTCGGTCCGGACACGAACGCGATACCGCTTCGGCAGGCATTGCGTGGAGTGGTGCGCGGATTCGTGTCCGGTGCGCGGCATGTGTGGCCGCGCAAGCCAGTGATCGCCGTGCTCGCTGCGATGGGCGCGTCCCGTTTCCTGTTCGGCCTGTCGACGATCGGGACGCTGTTG
>JAFAQI010000191.1 GCA_019246495.1 Frankiales bacterium
CGTTCCGCTAGCCGGCGCGGACGTCGACACGGGCGAGCTCGCCGCGCATGTGAAGGAACGGCTCGCCTACTTCAAGGTGCCGTCGCGATGGGTCGTGCGCCGCGACCCGTTGCCCCGCAACGCGCTCGGCAAGGTGCTGCGCGCTGACGTCATGAGTTCGTTGGGAGCGCAGAGATGAGCCTGCCGGACAACTACCCGCTTCGCGCCGGCGGTGTCGACGACTATCCGATGAAGGTCGGCTCGATGCTGCTGACGCTCGTCGACCCGCACAAGGGTTTCGAGTCGGCGTACAACCGCTGGTACGAGCGCGATCACTACATCGCCGGCTGCCTGATCGGGCCCTACAACTTCGCCGGTTCGCGGTGGGTGGCGACGCGTGAGATGAAGGATCTGCGTTGGGGCCGCGGTGGTGTGGCCGAACCGATCGATGCGGGTTCTTACGTCGCGATCTATTGGATCCAGGCCGGCCATCACGGTGACTGGGACAAGTGGGCGCTCGACCAGGTCGGCTGGCTCTACTCCAACGGCCGCGGGTTTTCGGAGCGGTCGCACGTGCACACCGTGACGTTCGACTACGTCGCTTCGGCGTACCGGGATCCGGACCCCGTCCCCGTTGAGCTCGCGCTCGACCACCACTACGACGCAATCGTCGGGGTGTGGCTCGACGGCCGGGATGGCGTCGACGCGGCGGCGTTGCACGAGCGGATCGCCGGCCCGTTGGCGGAGTTGCTCGACGGCTCGTCCATCGAGATCGCGTCCGGGTGGACACCGCGGCCCGAGTTCCGCAACTCCCGCGACAGCGCCCCCATGTCGCTCGGCACGCCCGGCGGGCAGGAGAACCGGCTGTGCCAGCTGTTCTTCGTCTCTGGCGACGTGCGCGAGGCGCTGCCGCGGTTCCGCAGCTACACGGATCGACTGGACGCCGACGGCCTCGCTGACACACTGCTCGTCGCGCCGTTCCTGCGGACCGACGTCGGCACCGACCGCTACGTCGACGAGATCTGGTGAGCGCATCGCGCTCGGTTGTGCTCACCGGTGCGGCCGGAGGGTTGGGGTCTGCGACCGTACGCCGACTGGCGGGTTCCGGCTGGCGCGTGTTCGCGACCGACCTTGCCGGTCCGGCGCTCGACGCACTCGCCGGCGATGGCGTCACGACGATCGCGTGTGACGTGACCGACGAGTCGAGTGTCGCGGCGATGACCGAAGCCGTCCGGTCGCAGGCCGATCGACTCGACGCGGTCGTGAACTTCGCCGGCATCCTCGGTGTCGGGCCGCTCGTCGAGATCGCAGCGGCGGACTTCCGCCGAGTGCTCGACGTCAATGTCGTGGGTGGGTTCCTCGTGAACCGCGCGTTGTTTCCGTTGCTGCACCGGGCTGCTATCGACGGCGGATCGGGGTCCGGCGGTCGGCCGCGCATTGTGCTGTTGTCTTCCGAGACGGGTTGGCAGTCCGCGATGCCGTTCAACGGGCCCTACGCGATCTCGAAGCACGCCGTCGAGGCCTATGGGGACTCGCTACGCCGCGAGCTCGCGATCCTCGGCATCGCGGTGGTGAAGATCCAGCCGGGTGCGTTCAAGACCGGCATGGTCGAGTCGATCCTCGGCCGGTTCGGCGCGCTCGCGGACGCCTCGACGAACTATGAACGAGTGCTGCGCCTCGCGCAGAAGCGCATTCCGCAGGAGGAGCGGCGCGCGGGCAATCCGGCCGACCTCGCGGCTCTTGTCGAGCGAGTGCTCGAAGCGCCTCGCCCGAAGCCGGCGTACCGAATCCACACCAACCCGCAGGCCGCCGCCCTCGACCGGCTGCCGACCCGCGTCGTCGACCGATTGCTGCTCACCGCATTCCGCCGCGCCAACCGCTGAGCAGGATCGCGCCCACCTGGCTTCGAGCACCGCAGATTCGTTGTGGATAAAGGAAAATCTGGTGGACTTCGCATTGACAACTGTCAGCGGCGACTACTAGACTCGAACGCATGTTCGACAGTCGGGACTCGGTCTACACCGGGCAACTCACCCCCGACGAGCTCGCCTACTACACCGATCGAGCCGCGCACCTCGACGACGTTGTGGTGAGTGAAGACGACGTCGACGCGTCCCAGCGCCCGGACGCGTGGGTGCCGACCGATGACGAACTCGAGGCGTTGATCGCTGCCGACCCGGCCGCGCAGACCGGGCCGACGGCTGCGCAGGTGGTCGCGGAGGCTGAGCATGCGCCGGTGACCGGTGGGTTGGTGTGCCGGCTGGCGCAGGTCGACCCGGCGTCGTTGGATGCGGACGGGCAGGTCGGGCTGGCGGTGGCGTGGAGCCGGGTCCGCAACTCCGCCGACGCCCGTGTCGTCGACGCGGTTGCGAGCCTCGCAGCCGGTGGGGATGGGGCGGATCCGTGGGATCCCGCGTCGTTCACCTGGGCCGAGGTCGGTGCGGCGCTGCGGCTCGGGGACGGTGCCGCGACCGGCCTGGTGCATTCGGCGCGGACGCTCACCGCCGAGCTGCCCGCGACGCTCGACGCGATGCGCATCGGGCAGGTATCGCGGCAGAAAGCCGACGTGCTCGTCGAGCTCACCGCCGGGCTCACCGCGGAGCAGCGGGCCGACGTCGAGACCGCGACGCTGGCCAAGGCCGCGGACCGCACCCCGGCGCAGCATCGGGCGGCGGTCCGCCGGATGGTCGACCGGATCGACCCGGACGCGCTCGACCGGCGCCGTGCGAAAGCCCGCGCCGACATCCGGCTGGTCCGCGCCCACCTCGGCGACGGGATGGGTGAACTGTTCGCGTCTCTCCCATCGGAAGACCTCGACATCATCTGGGAAGCCGCCGACACCTGG
>JAFAQI010000201.1 GCA_019246495.1 Frankiales bacterium
GCGGGCAGAGGTTGGGCATGCCACTCGTCTTGCTACGCGGCGGATCACGTGACGGCGAGTCGACGACGGTCGACGAGGAAGTCACCCGGCTCTACGCCGCCTCCGACGCGCCTGGTCTCGTCGATGTCTACGAGGCAACCGACGAGCTCGGCGACGTACGCGGAAACGACGAGCAGGCGATCGTCTATGCGTTCACCGAGCAGCTGCCCGTCGAGGAGACGACCGCTACGCATCTGCACATGCCCGCCAACCCCAGCAGCTGAGCCGCGGCACCTAACGAGTCACCAGGGGCCGTAGGGGCCCATGTGCTGCTGCGATCCGCCGCGCGGGACGTCCTTGATCGCCGGTCGGACGTCGAGGAAGTAGACCAGCGCCGCGACCAGGCCGGCCAGGCTGAGGAACGCCATGCCGGTCGACAACACCGCGACGACGAGGATGACGACCCACAGCGTCTTCGTCTGCTTGCCGGCAGCGACGTACGCCGACTGCGGCCGAATCGCCGCGTCGAGCAACGCCGCGACCTTCACGACCAGGATCGCGACGAACAGCACCAAGAACGCGCCGTGCAACGGCAAGAGCAGCCAGCTCACGACAATCCCCTCCTGACACCTCACGTTACCGCCGCGAACCCGCGACTTGTCAGAACGTCGCGGCGCCATAGCCCTACGACGTTCTGACAAGTCGAAGCACCGATAGCGTCCGAGACGTGTTGCCGATCGATGCGACGAGCGTCCGGCTCTTCCTGCATGTCCTCGCCGCAACCGTCTGGATCGGCGGCCAGATCGTCCTTGGCGCACTGGTGCCGACGCTGCGCTCGCTCGGCGTCGACGCCCCTCGCCTGGCCGCCCGCCAGTTCGGCCGCCTCGCGTGGACGGCGTTCGTCCTGCTGGTCGTCACTGGCTTCTGGAACCTCGCCGAGTACGACGGCAAGCACCGCTCCGGCTTCGCGGCAACCATCAGCCTGAAGCTGGTCTGCGTCGTGCTCTCCGGCGTCGCGGCCTACATCCACACGCGCGCCAAATCGCGCACCTGGCTCGCGCTCGGCGGCGCCGGCGCGAGCGGTTTCGCCTTGCTCGCGCTGTTCCTCGGCGTCGTGCTCTCGCAGTAGCGCCGCGCCGGTGAGAGGGTGGCGGCATGCCACAACCGGACGAACAGGAACGCGCTCGACTCGCGGAACGCCGCGCGGAGCTCAAGAAGCGCTACGTCAAAGCCGTCGCCGACCGGCCGGCCAGCAATGCGCGCGGCATCCACCACTGCGCACTCATCTGCAGCGACGTCGAGCAGACCATCCAGTTCTACGACGGGCTGCTCGGCTTTCCACTCGTCGAGCTCACCGAGAACCGGGACTATCCGGGCTCCTCGCACTTCTTCTTCGACCTCGGCAACTCGACGCTGCTCGGCTTCTTCGACTTCCCCGGACTCGGCTTGCAACCGGCGGAGGAACGCATCGGCACGGTGCAGCACATCGCCATCGCCGTCCCACCGGACAAACACGAGCAGCTGCGCAAGAAGCTGGACGACAACAACATCCCGTACGACGGCCCCCAACGCGGCATTCCCGAGTCGCTTTACCTGCGCGATCCGGACGGGATCGGCATCGAACTGCTGTCCGACGAGCTCATGTATTTCGGCGGCGCTTACCTCGACAGATGAGACATCGACCGGTTCGCCACCATGCCGCCCGACATGCTCGGCGTCACCGGTTGGCGCATCGATCGTTAGGACAACAGGCGCATCGTCAGGATGGCCCGAAGCGACTACTCAAGGTCACGGTCTCGATCACGAGATGTGACGGGAGCATTCCCTCGTTTTTCGTTACATACCAACGAAATTCAACGGGGCTCTAGTCATTATTGACTAGAAGCAAAGAGCCCTGCCTCGTCATGTGCCGCGGCCTAAACTAGCCCGATCCTTCTGACGCCTGCTAGGCCAACCGGGCCACTTGGCGAGAGAAGGAGAACGGACATGGTCAAGCTCTATGTGACCCTGCTGTCGTTCGTCAGCGACCTCGGTGGTCGGCTGCGCGACGACGACGAAGGCGCCACTGCCGTCGAGTACGGCCTCATGGTCGCGCTGATCGCTGCGGTCATCGCCTTCACCGTATCGCAGCTGGGCGTCAAGCTCGACGGCCTCTTCCAGAACATCACCAGCTCGATCTAGGCCAACCGGTCGCGGGCACACGGCTGCGACCACCTCCGAGCGCAGCCGTGTGCCCCTCCTCCTCTCGGGAGATGCCAGACATGCTCCGCCGCCGCCCAGCGGGCAATGACGAAGGCGCGATCGTCGTGCTCTACGCGATCGTGTTCGCCTTCGTCCTCGCTCCCCTGCTGGCGATCGGCACCACGACACTCGTGCGCAGCAGCACCTCGGGTGAGCTGCAGCGGGCCGCCGACGCCGGCGCGCTCGCCGGCGCGTCCGAGATCCCGTTCGGCGACGTTGCTTTCGCCCGTGCGTTCATCGACGCGACGAGCAACGGCTCGACCGACCGCGCCCTCACCGACCTGGGCCTCAGCTACACCGGCGAGGACCCGCTGCGAGTCGCCTGCCAGGACGTCGCCCTGCCCGACGCCACCGGCAAGAGCACCACCGGTCACATCTTCGCCACGGCACCGACGTGTCACGCCAGCTACCTGTCCGACCTCGACACCCTCGTCGAGCTGCGCAACTGCGCCAGCGCCACCCTGTCGCCGCTCGCGCCGGTTGACATCCCGGAGATGTCCGGACTGCTGCCCGCGCTG
>JAFAQI010000095.1 GCA_019246495.1 Frankiales bacterium
TGAGCTAGAACGGCAGCCGGCGCCCTGAGGGCGTCCGGAGGTCGAGCGGCTGCGGAGCAGGGCTGGGCTTGGGCCGCTGGATCTGCACCTGCTTCACGCTGCACCTCCCTGACGGGAACGGTTCTCGACATCTGATCTGACTTTCGACCAGCGCGTCGGTTACCGCATCGGCGTGTCGGGTCAGAACCTGAACCGTTGGTACGACGGGTATCAGCCGAGTGGTCGACCTGCCACAACCGTCCGGTTGATCCCGGATGCGCCCAGATGCCCGACAAGGTCGGCCTCGTGATCGCCGTCGAGCACCACGAGGTCACCTCGTGCGCCGCGACCGAGATGGCCGACGTCGTCGCGTCGTAACGCTCGTGCTCCGCCTTCGGTCGCCGCTCGCAACGCGACCTCGACCGGCAGTCCCATGCCGAGGCACGCGAGTTGCACGGCGTAGGGCATCGACTCGCACCACGCGGTGCCTGGATTGCAGTCGGTCGCGACGGCGAGGGTGCAGCCCGCGTCGCTCAGCAACTGCGCGTGACCCCATCGTTGTGAGCGGGTGTAGAGCGAGGCGACCGGGACGAGAACGGCGACCACTCCTGCCGCGGCGAGTGCGCGCGCATCCTCAGTGGTCACGTGGTCGAGATGGTCGGCGCTGACGCAAGCGAGCTCCGCCGCCAACGCAGCGCCGCCGCTGTTCGTCAGCTGTTCGGCGTGGATGCGCAGTCCGAAGTCCTCGTCACGCGCAGCTGTCAGGATGCGGCGCGCCTCGTCGACGGTGAACGCGCCCTCGTCACAGAAGACGTCGCACCAACGCGCGCCTCGGCGCTTGGCCTCGGGCAGTGTCGCAATCACTTCATCGACGTACGCCGAACGAGCAGCATCCGCGGGCACGACGTGCGCACCGAGATACGTCGACTCGACGATCGCGTCCGTCTCGCCGGCGAGCGCGGCGACCACATCCAGGATCCGGCACTCGTCATGCGCGGTGAGGCCATAGCCGGACTTCACCTCGACGGTCGTCGTGCCGTGTCGGTGCATCGCCCCGAGCCGTTCGGCGGCAGTGGCGCGCAGCTCGTCATCCGTTGCCGCACGTGTCGCCGCGACGGTGGACATGATGCCGGCGGGCGAATAAGCCTCGCCCGACAGCCGACCGACGAAGTCGTCCCGACGGGTGCCTGCCCACACCGCGTGCGTGTGGCAGTCGACGAAGCCCGGCAGCACCGCAGCTCCGCCGGCGTCGATCTCCGGCGCATCGCGCACCTGCGCAGGCAACTCGCGCGACTCCCCGGTCCACTCGACGATGCCGGCGCGGATGATGACGGCTGCGTCCTGGATGACCGGCCGTCGCCAAGTCGTCAGCCGTCCGATGTTGCGGACGACCAGGTCACCGCCGGGAACTGTCACTGCCAGGCGGGCGGATGGGTGTCGGGCTCGAGCGGCATCCGTACGCCGACATCGCGCGCAGTGTCGAGCGAGATGTCGTAACCGGCGTCGGCATGGCGGATGACACCCGTCGCCGGATCGTTGGTCAACACGAGCTCGAGCCGTCGCCGTGAGCTGTCCGTCCCTTCCGCAACGACAACCTGGCCGGCGTGGATCGACTTGCCGATGCCGACACCGCCGCCGTGGTGGATCGACACCCACGACGCGCCCGATGCGGTGTTGACGAGCGCGTTGAGCAGCGGCCAGTCGGCGATCGCATCGCTCCCGTCGCGCATCGCCTCGGTCTCGCGTTCAGGAGACGCGACGCTGCCGGAGTCGAGATGGTCCCGGCCGATCGCCACTGGCGCGCGAAGGATGCCGCGGGCGACAAGGTCGTCGAACGCCAGACCCGCGACATGCCGCTCGCCGTAACCGAGCCAACAGATGCGCGACGGCAACCCCTGGCCCTTCACCTTCTCGCGCGCGAACCGCACCCAGCGCTGCAAACCGTCGTCATCCGGAAAGGCCGCAAGAACCGCGTCATCGGTAGCGGCAAGGTCAGCCGCGTCACCAGACAGGCAGGCCCAGCGGAACGGCCCCGCGCCGTGAGCGAACAGCGGCCGCACATAGGCGACGACGAAGCCGGGATAACCGAACGCGTCGGTAACGCCTGCATCCTGCGCCTGGCCGCGCAACCCGTTTCCGTAGTCGAAGACGACGGCACCGGCGGCTTGCAGGTCGAGCATCGCCTGGCAGTGCACGGCCATCGACGCCATCGATCGCTCGGCGTATTCGGCCGGCTTGGCGCGGCGGAGCTCGGCCGCATCCTCCAACGTGAGGCCGGCCGGGACGTAACCGTTGAGCGCGTCGTGCGCGCTGGTCTGGTCCGTGACGACATCCGGTACGACGCCGCGGCGTACGAGCTCGGGCAAGACCTCCGCGGCGTTGGCCACGACCGAGACCGACAGCGCCCGGCCGGCCGCCGCGGCGGCGCGCACCCGCTCGAGTCCGTCGTCGAGCGAGTCGGCGATCTCGTCGAGGTAGCCATGCTCCAGCCGGCGTTGCGCCCGCCACGGGTCAACCTCGACACAGAGCACCGCGCCACCGTTGCCGGTGACCGCGAGCGGTTGCGCCCCGCCCATGCCACCGAGACCGGCGGTCAGCACCCACTTGCCGGCGAGAGTCGCCGCTCCGGACCCGTTGGCGAAGTGCTGGTTCGCCACCTCGGCAAAGGTGGCGTAGGTGCCCTGCAAGATGCCCTGCGTGCCGATGTAGATCCACGATCCGGCAGTCATCTGGCCATACATCGTGAGCCCGAGATCCTCCAGTTCGCGGAAGTGCTCGGGCGTGGCCCACTTGGGTACGAGGTTGGCGTTCGCGATGAGCACGCGCGGGGCCATGTCGTGGGTCCGGAGCACGCCGACGGGCTTACCGCTCTGCACGAGCAGCGTGTCCTCGGGACCCATCGTCCGCAGCGTCTCGACGATCGCGTCGAAGCTGCGCCAGTCGCGCGCCGCCTTGCCGGAGCCGCCATAGACGACGAGGTCCTCGGGTCGCTCGGCCACTTCCGGGTCGAGGTTGTTGTGCAGCATGCGCAGCGCCGCTTCGGCACCCCACGACTGCGCACTGCGGTCGGGACCGCGTGGCGCGCGCACCACTCGAGAAGTCATCCCGCTGACCGTACTGCTAGGCGAGGGGGCCGGTCACGGTCTCGGCTGCAGCGACGACCGCACCCGTGCGCACCAGCTCGACCGCTGCGTCGATCTCGGGCGCCAGGTAGCGGTCCGGACCAGGACCGCCGACGTGCTCGCGCAGGGTCGCGACGACGGCAGCCGTCGCCGGCGCGGGTTGCAGCGGCGCGCGCAGGTCCAGCGCCCGCGCGGCGGTGAGCACCTCGATGGCGAGCACCCGCTGGAGGCCGTCGACCGATCGGCGCAGCTTGCGGGCGGCGGACCAGCCCATCGAGACGTGGTCCTCCTGCATCGCCGACGACGGGATGGAGTCGACACTCGCGGGGACCGCCAGCCGCTTCATCTCACTGACGATGCCGGCCTGCGTGTACTGCGCGATCATGTGCCCGCTGTCAACGCCGGGCTCGTGCGCGAGGAACGGCGGTAGTCCGTGGGAACGGTTCTTGTCGAGCATCCGGTCCGTCCGCCGCTCGCTGATGCTCGCGAGGTCTGCCGTCGGGATCGCGAGGAAGTCGAGCACGTAGGCGACGGGTGCGCCATGGAAGTTGCCGTTGCTCTCCAGCCGCCCGTCGGGCAGCAGTACCGGGTTGTCGA
>JAFAQI010000101.1 GCA_019246495.1 Frankiales bacterium
GGCGGCGACGCCGGCGGCATGAACGTCTATGTGTCCGAGGTTGCGAAGCGCCTCGCGGTCCTGGGCATCGAGGTCGAGATCTTCACCCGCGCGACGTCGAGCGATCTGCCGACGGTTGTCGAGCTGGCGCCGGGTGTCGTCGTACGGCATGTGACGGCCGGACCTTATGAAGGCCTCGACAAGAACGATCTGCCGGCGCAGCTGTGCGCGTTCACGAATGGTGTGATGCGGGTCGAGGCGGCGCACGAGCGCGGCTACTTCGATCTCGTGCATTCGCACTACTGGCTCTCGGGTCAGGTCGGGTGGCTCGCCAAGGAGCGGTGGGGCGTGCCGCTCGTGCACTCGATGCACACGATGGGTGCGGTGAAGAACGCGCTGCTGGCCGAGGGTGACTCGCCGGAGCCGACGGCGCGGCTGATCGGTGAGCGTCAGGTCGTCGAGGCGGCGGACCGGCTTGTTGCGTCGACGGTGGACGAGGCGGCGGAGCTGATCTCGCTGTACGACGCCGACCCCGGGCGGGTCGTCACGATCGCCCCGGGCGTCGACCTGGAGGTGTTCCGGCCGGGCGACGCTGTGGCGGCCCGGCGGCGGCTCGGGTTGGCGGACGACGCGATCGTGCTCCTCTTTGTCGGACGGATCCAGCCGTTGAAGGCGCCGGACATCGTGTTGCGTGCGGCGGCGCGGCTGGTCGCGGCAGAGCCGTCGTTGCGCGACCGGCTTGTCGTTGCGGTGGTGGGCAGCCCGAGCGGCACTGGTCTCGTCGAGCCGGAGCACCTGCAGAAGCTCGCCGGCTCGCTCGGCATTGCCGACATCACGCGGTTCGACAAGCCGGTGCCGCACGGGGAGCTGGCTGACTACTACCGCGCCGCCGCCGTGACCGTCGTGCCGTCGCACACCGAGTCGTTCGGTCTGGTCGCGGTCGAGTCGTCGGCGTGCGGGACGCCGGTCCTGGCCGCGTCGGTCGGAGGCTTGCGGACCGTCGTGGCGGACGGGCACTCCGGCGTACTCGTCGACGGGCACGATCCGGCCGACTACGCCGTCGCGTTACGACGGATGCTGATTGAGCCGCAACTGTTGCCGCGGTTGTCGCTCGGTGCGGTCGAGCATGCGGCGCGGTTCAGCTGGGCCGCGACGGCGGCGCAGACGCTGGACGTCTATGCCGAGGCGCTCGCGCAGCACAAGCGCCTCGTCGCGTGTGGCTGAGCTCCGCGGCGCGCTGGCCGAGGTCCTGCGCGCGGCGCTGACCGAACGCGAGATCGAGTTCGAGGAGGCGCAGCCGGGCGCGTTCCTGGTCAAGCTGCCGGGATCGCACAAGCTCGCGACGATGACCTGGCTCGTCGTGGGGGACCACTCGCTGCATGTGGAGGCGTTCTTCTGCCGCCGTCCGGACGAGAACCACGAGGCCGTCTATCGGTGGCTGCTGGAGCGCAACGCGCGCATGTTTGCGGTGTCGTTTGCGATCGACAACGTCGGCGACGTCTATCTGGTCGGGCGACTTCCGCTGTCGACGGTGACTGTCGAGGACATCGATCGGGTGCTCGGCAGCGTGCTCACGTATTCCGATGACTGGTTCGACACGGTCCTGGAGCTCGGCTTCCGGTCGTCGATCGAACGCGAGTGGCAATGGCGGGTGAAGCGCGGCGAGTCGCTGCGCAACCTCGAGGCGTTCGCCCACCTCTTCGACGCCCAGCAGTCGCCCGCCGATCCGCCCGCGACCACCAACCCCCCACCCGGGCACTAGACGGAATCTGCCTGACCTAGACGCTCAGCGTCTGAGTCAGGCAGATTCTGTCTAGGTGCTGTGGAGGGTGGTGCGGGGGTTCGGCGACAAGAGTGGCCGGTCTTGCGCGCTCCACATGTCCCTGCTGAGGTCTTGACAGCTGGCTTGAGAGAATCAGCGGCATGGGCGTCGGCGCGTTGGTCTTGCTCCGCCACGGCGAGAGCCAGTGGAACGCGGAGAACCTCTTCACCGGATGGGTCGACGTCGGCCTGACCGAGACGGGCTTCCGCGAGGCCGTCCGCGCCGGCGAGCTCATGGCCGAGCACGGCCTGCTGCCCGATGTCGTCCAC
This sequence comes from Frankiales bacterium, assembly GCA_019246495.1. GTDB lineage: Bacteria > Actinomycetota > Actinomycetes > JAFAQI01 > JAFAQI01 > JAFAQI01. The sequence continues at coordinate 2,071 of JAFAQI010000101.1, forward strand.
ACGTCGGTCCTGAAGCGCGCGATCGCCACCGCCGGCAACGCGCTCGGCACCTGCGACCGGCAATGGATCCAGGTACGCCGCTCCTGGCGGCTCAACGAGCGCCACTACGGCGACCTGCAGGGCAAGAACAAGGCGCAGGTTCGCGAGAAGTACGGCGACGAGCAGTTCATGATCTGGCGGCGCTCCTACGACACCCCGCCCCCACCGCTCGCCGACGACAGCGAGTGGTCGCAGGTCGGCGATCCGCGTTACGCCGACCTACCCCCGGAGATCGTCCCGCGCACCGAGTGCCTCGCCGACGTCGTCGAGCGGATGCTGCCCTACTGGTACGACGCAATCGTCCCGGACCTTCGCGCCGGACGGACGGTTCTCGTCGCGGCGCACGGCAACTCGCTTCGCGCCCTGGTGAAGCATCTCGACGACGTCTCCGCGGACGAGATCACCGGACTCAACATCCCGACCGGCATTCCGCTGCGCTACGACCTCGACCCCACGACGTTGAAACCGACCACGCGCGGCGGCGAATACCTCGACCCCGACGCCGCCGCAGCTGCGATCGAAGCGGTCGCCAACCAGGGCCGCTAGCGCGCGAACCGAAAGCTCAGGAGACCGTCGCGGTCGCGCCCGTGCCGCCGTAGCTCCCGGCCGACATGACCGGCGCCTGCACCGTCACGCTGCCACCGCTCTGGAACGTCAGCGTCACCCGAGTCACCGTGCCCACGAGCAGTGGCGTCGACAACCCGCTCACCGCCAGCGCCGCACCCGTCGAACCCGTGTCGGGGTCGCCGAACTGCACCGTGCCCTGCGCCGGAAGCGCGAGGCTCGACGGCCCGGCACCGGAGGGCGCGATCTGACCGCCGGGGATCGTCGCGTTCGTCAACGCGTCGTCGTTCTGCCCGGTGTTGACGATCGTCAGCGTGAGATAGGCCTGCGCGGTTGACGGCGTACCCGAGTTGACCGTCCCCGGCGTCGCCGCGGCACCGGACGATGCCGCTCCCGCCGGCACGAGCCGCACGGCCCGTACGGCGATGGCGCCCGCGTCACCCGACCCGCTGAACGGAGTCGACCGCTCCTTGTTCGTCTCGTTGTTGCGCCCCGCTCCGCAGCCGGCCGCGGCCACCGACACCGCAGCGACCAGCGCCACGGCTACGAGCCGGCCCGCCCCGGCGGACCGCTCGCGCGAACGGTGCAACAGACTCCCGGCACGCTGACTGGCGGCAGTCACGGCTCGGTCACCCCTTGTCGAGCAACGGCAGGTCGGCAGCGATCGCACCCGGCCCGATCGAGGAGGGAATCTCCTCGGCGAGCCGGCCGTCGCGGCCGTAGACGAGCGCGGCCGCGAAGTGGTCGACACCATATCGACCGGGCTTGCCCTTCGCGGCCGGCACCCGCCGCGACGCCGGCAGTCCCATCGTCACCTGCGCGCCGGCGATCTCGGCCGGCGTCCCGGTGAGCCCGATGAACGACGGGCTGAAC
>JAFAQI010000103.1 GCA_019246495.1 Frankiales bacterium
GACGTCGGCTTCACCACCCGCAACATGTGGTGGAAGCGCGACTTCACGCCGAGGTCGTGCACGAGCGCGACACCCGAGACGCCGACGAACACGAACGCGGCCAGCCGACCTTCCCGGCGCAACGCCGGCCGGTCGGTCAGATCGGCGCCGACCGCGACCAGTGCCGAGCCGGCCGCGAGCCCTCCGGTGAACAGATAGCCCGCGATGTCCAGCTCCGACCACACCGGCTTCTTGAGGACCGGCCGGCCGTAGTAGGACGAGAACGTCGCGCGCGGCACCATCGCCTTCTCGCGCGTCATCGCCGCCGCCCGGCAAATGCGGCCACGCCGAGACCGACGAACGCACCAGCCGCAGCCGCCGCGTGCCGCCACATCGAGCCGAGCGCGCGTGTCGGCACTACCGGATCCGGCGGGAAGCCATAGACCTCCGGCTCGTCGAGCAGCAGGAACATCGCACCGGTGCCGCCGACGCCGTCGCCGGGGTCGTCGCCGTACAGCCGCGCATCAGTGACACCCGCTGCGACGAGCTGGTCGACACGTCCCTGCGCGCGCTCGCGCAGCTCGTCGAGCGGTCCGAACTGGATCGACTCCGTCGGGCAGGCCTTGGCGCACGCCGGCATCTGACCGTCGCCGATGCGGTCGTAACACAACGTGCACTTCCACGCCCGGCCGTCCGACTCGCGCCGATCGATGACACCGAACGGGCACGCCGGCACGCAGTAGCCGCAGCCGTTGCAGATGTCCTCCTGCACGACGACGGTGCCGAACTCGGTGCGGAACAGTGCGCCCGTCGGGCACACGTCGAGACAGCCGGCTTGCGTGCAGTGCTTGCAGACGTCCGACGACATCAACCAGCGCAGATCGTCCCGCGCACCGGTCGACTGCTCCCCCGCGGGCTTGGTCTGCTCGATGAATGCGACGTGTCGCCAGGTGCTCGCACCGAGCCCGCCGGTGTTGTCGTAGGACAACCCGAGCAGGTTGTAGCCGTCGTCCGGAACGCTGTTCCACTCCTTGCACGCGACCTCGCACGCCTTGCAGCCGATGCAGATCGACGTGTCGGTGAAGAACCCCATGCGCTGGCTCACGGGTCGGACTCCTCGTCGACCTCCGGCAGCGGCGGCACCGGCACGGTTGCCGCCTTCCCACCTGTCTCCTCGGTGATGCCCGCGCGGCGCCGATAGCTGTCGACCAGCCGCATCAGCGCCGGCCCGCGCGGCCGTCGGCCCGGCCTGATGTCACAGCTAGCGACCTTGCTCTCCTGGATGTGCACGTTGGGGTCGAGCGACAGGCCGAGCAGGTCGTTGGCGGCGTCGCCGGTCACCTTCCCGTTGGGACCCCAGTGATACGGCAGCCCGATCTGGTGCAGCGTCTTGCCCTGCAACGTCAGCGGCGCCATCCGCTCGGTGACCAGCACCCGCGCCTCGATCGCCGTGCGCGCGGTGATGATCGTCGCCCAGCCGAGATGGCGCAGCCCCCGATCGGTCGCAAGCTCCGGCGACACCTCGCAGAACAGCTCCGGTTGGAGCTCGGCGAGATAAGGAAGCCAGCGCGACATCCCGCCCGCGGTGTGATGCTCGGTGAGCCGATACGTCGTGACGACGTAGGGGAACAGCGCACTTCCTCGCTCGCCGCCGGACGGGTTCGCCAGGTTGCGTCGATGTCGCAGCACCTGTCGCGCGGGGTTCCACTGTTGGCCGTGCAGCGGGTTGTCGATCGGTGACTCTTGCGGCTCGTAGTGCGTCGGCATCGGCCCATCTGTCAGACCGGCCGGCACATAGAGCCAGCCGCGCCCGTCGGTCTGCATGATGAACGGATCGGCCCCGCCGATCGCGTCGGCGGCCCGCGCCCCGTCCGGCGGCTCGTACGACGGCTTCTTGTCCGGCGCGAAGTCCGGGATGTCGTGCCCGGTCCACCTCTGATGCTTCGCGTCCCACCACACATATGCCTTGCGGTCGCTCCACGGCACGCCTTCGGGATCGGCCGACGCGCGGTTGTAGAGCATCCGCCGGTTCAGCGGCCACGCCCATCCCCAGTCCGCCGCGACCCACGAGTCCTGCTCGTCGGCAGCCGGTCGTCGCGCGGTCTGGTTCACCCCGTCGGCGAAGCAGCCGCAATAGATCCAGCAACCGCACGTCGTCGACCCGTCGGCCTTCAGGTCGAGATAGGTCGACAGCGGCTTGCCGTCGGCGTCCCAGCCATTGATCTCGCGCAGCACGGCCTCGCTGCTCGGGTCGTCGTACCGGCCCTCGACCGGGTAGTCCCAGGTGAGGTCGAGCACCGGCCGGTCCATCTCGTCGGTGGAGTCCTTGAGGCGCTCGCGGATGAGGTTGCCGAGGTGATAGGTGAACCACAGGTCGCTGCGCTGGTCGCCCTGCGGATCGACCGCCTTGTGCCGCCACTGCAGGAGGCGCTGGGTGTTGGTGAACGTGCCGGCCTTCTCGGTGTGCGCAGCAGCCGGCAGGAAGAACACCTCGGTCCCGATGTCCT
>JAFAQI010000106.1 GCA_019246495.1 Frankiales bacterium
GGCCAGGGTCGCGTCCTCGTGCCCAACGACTTCGTCGTCGAGCTCGGCCAGCACGACTACGACAAGCTCAGCCCCTGGGCGGACCCGCTCGGCACCGAGCTGGCCACGATGGTCCAGGAGCACGCCACCGAGCAGCGCTACACGTTCCTCGGCCCGGTCACGGTGAACCTCGAGCTGATGCCCGACGTCGACACCGGCACGTTCCGCATCCGTAGCGGTGTCACCGCCGGCGAGCTCGTCGACGGTGGCCGGATCACGACCGGCACCGCGGGCGCCAGCGACGTCGCCGGCGCGGGCACTCCGCGGCACACCCTGCCCGGCCGGCCCCGGCTCGTCGTCACGACCGGCGGCAAGGCCACGACCGGCACGCCGGAGTCTCGTGGCGAAGAGCAGACGTTCCCGCTGGCAACGAGCGTCACGGTCATCGGCCGAGCGTCGGACGCCGACCTGCGGCTCAACGACCCCGGCGTCTCGCGCCGGCACGCCGAGATCCGGCTCGAGGCCGGCGAGTTCTACGTCGTCGACCTCGGCTCAACCAACGGCGTACGCGTCGACAACGGCCGCGTCGCCCGCCAGCAGCTCAGCAACGGCAGCCGCATCGAGATCGGCTCCACCACTCTCGTCTTCCGCCGCGACGAGGACTGAGCCACCACCGATGACGGCAGTCCTGTTCCTCCTTCGAGCCATCGTGCTCGTCCTGCTGTGGGGATTCGTCATCGCGGCGGTCGTCGCCGTACGCCATGACGTCTTCGGCACCCGGCGCCGCAGCACCGCGCCCGCCGCGCCCGCCCAGCCGGCGACACCCGCAGCCAAGCCCGCCAGCCGCAAGACCCGCGGCGCCCCGCGCAAGCTCGTCGTCGTCGAGGGCTCGCTCGCCGGCCAGTCGTTCCCGCTGACGCAGGCCGGCATCACGATCGGGCGCGCCGAGGACTCGACGGTCGTGCTCTCCGACGACTACGTCTCCACCCGGCACGCCCGCCTGCTCCCGCGCGGCGAGGACTGGATCGTCGAGGACCTCGGCTCGACCAACGGCACCTACCTCGACCGTCGTCGCATCAGCGCCGCGACGCCGATCCCGCCCGGCGGCCGCATCCAGGTCGGCAAGACGGTCATGGAGCTGCGCTCGTGAGCAGCCGATGAGCCTGACCCTGCGCTACGGCGCGCGCAGCGACGTCGGCCTGCTCCGCGCGGGCAACGAGGACGCGATGTACGCCGGCCCACGGCTGCTCGCCGTCGCCGACGGAATGGGCGGTCACGCCGCGGGCGAGGTCGCCAGCCGCATCGTCATCGAGACCGTCGCCGCGCTCGACGCACAACCGCCGGACGGCAACCTCACCGATGCCCTGCGCGACGCCGTGCACACCGCCAACACCTACCTCCGCGACATGGTCGCCGCCGACGGCGCGCTCGAAGGCATGGGCACGACGCTCACCGCGCTGCTGTGGGTCGGCGAGCAGCTCGGCCTCGTGCATGTCGGTGACTCCCGCGGCTACCTCTACCGCGACGGCCAGCTCCAACCGATCACCCACGACCACACGCTCGTGCAAAACCTCATCGACGAGGGACGCATCACTCCCGAAGAGGCGACCACCCATCCGCAGCGGTCCTGGATCACGCGCGCGCTCGACGGCCGCGAGGCCCTCGACCTCGACCTGTCCATGCGCGACGTGCAGCCGGGCGACCGTTACCTGCTCTGCAGTGACGGCCTGTCGAGCTACGTTTCCGAGCAGACGATCGCGGAGACTCTCGCCGAGGCCGACCCGCAGGTCGTCTGCGACCGGCTCGTCGACCTCGCGCTGCGCGCCGGTGGGCCGGACAACGTCACGTGCATCGTTGCCGACCTGGTGGAGGACGCGGGCTCGACCGAGACGCCGATCCTCGGCGGCGCCGCCGCCGAATCGACGGCCGATCACACCGGTCCGGTCGCCGACACCCCGGCCAGCCGCGCGGCAGATCTCGTCAACGACGGCGGCGCCGTTGCCGAACCGGGCGGAGGCGACGACCCAGCGACGGCAACGGCGATCGCGGCCGTTCCGGCTGTCGCGGCTGCCGCCCCGGCGAAGCCTCGGCGCGTCGACCGGGACGAACCGGCCCCACGACCGGCCGGCGGCGGACGATCGCGCGCGCTCATCGCCGTCCTCGTCGGTGTCGTCCTGCTCGCCGCGCTCGCCGTGCTCGGCACCTACCTCTACATCCGGACGCAGTACTACGTCGGTGCCGCGCCCGGCACCCCGCGCACCGTTGCGGTCTACCGCGGCGTCACCGGAAGCGTGCTCGGCATCGACCTGTCGAGCGTCGACGTGCGCAGCAACCTGCCGGTCAACGCCGTACCGATCGACGACCGGCGGAAGGTGCTCGACGGACTCCAGGCGTCGAGCAAGCGTGACGCGCAGCAGATCGTCCAGCGGCTGCGCACCGAGGCCTGCGCCGCGATCCGCGCGAAGTCGAGCACGCAACACCGCACTGGCCGCAGCGCGCCGCCACCGGCCCCGACTCCGAGCTACTGCTCGACGACACCGTGACCACGGCCACCGCAGCCGCACCCGCCCGCACCGGTCGCCGCGGCACCGAGCTCGCGCTCCTCGCCTTCGGCGTCGCGCTCATCGTCATCGCCTATGCCAACGTCGGCCTCGCCCGCAACAACCGCATCCCGAGCAGCACCCTCGGCTACGGCCTCGGACTCGGCGCACTGTTCGTCGTCGCGCACTTCGCCGTACGCCGTTTCGCGCCGTACGCCGATCCGATCCTGTTGCCAATCGCCGCGTTGCTCAACGGGATCGGTCTCGTCCTCATCAAGCGGCTCGACCTTGCCGCCGCACACCGGGCGCACGCGTTCCATCACTCGGCACCCGCAGGCGCCGCACCACTCCAGCTCGAGTGGACCGTCATCGGCATTGCGCTGTTCGTCGGCGTGCTCGTCGTGATCCGCGACCATCGTCGACTCGAGAACTACACCTACACCGCGATGGCTGTCGCCCTCGTCCTCCTCGCGATCCCGGCCGTGCTGCCGGCGAGCCACAGCGAGGTCAACGGCGCGCGCATCTGGATCCGGTTCGGCGGTTTCTCGATCCAGCCGGGTGAGCTGGCAAAGCTCGCGCTCATCGTGTTCTTCGCGGGCTACCTCGTCCGCAAGCGTGAACTGCTCGCGCTCGCCGGCCGCCGGGTCGCCGGGATCGACCTCCCACGCGCCCGCGACATGGGACCGCTGCTCGTCGCCTGGGGTGTGTCGCTGCTGATCCTCGTCCGCGAGAGCGACCTGGGGTCGAGCCTGCTGTTCTTCGGAATCTTCCTGGTGATCCTCTACGTCGCGACGCAGCGCGCGTCATGGCTGATCCTCGGCCTGCTGATGTTCGTCGTCGGCGCGTTTGCGGCGGACATGCTGATCGGTCACGTGCACGACCGGTTCCAGGCCTGGCTGCATCCGTTCAACGCCGCGATCTACAACCGTCCGTTCGGCGGCAGCTACCAACTCGCGCAAGGTCTGTTCGGTCAGGCGACCGGCGGCATCTTCGGCACGGGCCTCGGTCAGGGCCGACCCGACATCGTGCCGTTCGCCAACACCGACTTCATCATGTCGACGGTCGGTGAGGAGCTCGGTCTCGCGGGAGTGATGGCGACGCTGACGCTCTATCTGCTCGTCGTCACCCGCGGACTGCGCGCCGCCCTCGGCGTGGACGACGCATTCGGCAAGCTGCTCGCCGCGGGTCTCGCGTTCGGCCTTGCCCTGCAAGTCTTCGTGCAGGTAGGTGGCGTCACCCGGCTCGTCCCGCTCACCGGTCTCACGCTGCCGTTCCTCTCCTACGGCGGCTCGAGCCTCGTGAGCAACTGGATCGTGCTCGCGTTGCTGTTGCGGATCAGCGACGCCGCGCGACGGCCGGTGGACGAGGTGCCGCGACCGCCGACTCCCGACGAGGCCGCGACGATGGTGGTGCGGCGGTGACCCGATGAACCGCAGCCTTCGGCGTACGGCGCTGGCCGTCCTCATCATGTTCGGCGCGCTGCTCGTGAACGCCAACGTCGTCCAGGTCGGTGAGGCGAAGTCGCTCAAGGCCGACCCGCGCAACGTCCGCGTGCTCTACAGCGAGTACTCGCACCGGCGCGGCGCAATTCTCGTCGGAACGCACGCCGTGGCGCTGTCGCGTCGGGTGCACGACGCGTTCAAGTACCTGCGGGTCTATCCCGGCGGGCCGATGTATGCGCCGCTCACCGGTTACTACTCGATCGACATCGGTGCGTCCGGCGTCGAGCAGGCCGAAAACGGCGTCCTCGCCGGCACGTCGGACAAGCTCTTCGTGCACCGGATCTCCGACTACTTCACCGGCCGCGCGCCGCAGGGCGGCTCGGTCACGCTGACCATCAACGCCCGCGCGCAGCAGGTTGCGTTCAACGCGCTGGCCGGCAAGCGCGGGGCGATCGTCGCGCTCAACCCACAGACCGGCGCGGTGCTCGCGCTCGCGTCGGCCCCGTCGTACGACCCGTCGCCACTCGCGAGCCACAACTCACAGCAGATCGAGCGCGCGTGGAAGGGCTTGCTCCGGCGCAACGACGCGCCGCTGCTCGACCGGGCGATCTCGCAGACGTATCCGCCCGGCTCGACGTTCAAGGTCATCACCGCGGCGGCGGCGCTGTCGAGCGGCCGGTTCACCCCGCAGTCACTGCTCAATGCCCCGAACCAGCTGTCGCTGCCGCAGACGACGCACAAGTTGCAGAACTTCCAGGGGGAGCAGTGTGGCGGCGGCGGTCGCATCACGCTGACGCAGGCGCTCACCGTCTCGTGCAACACGGCCTTCGGCGGCCTGGGGCTGCGGCTTGGCGGAAGCCGCATCAAGCAGCAGGCGGCGGCGTTCGGGTTCGGGCGCAGCCTGTCGATCCCGATGCCGGTCGCGCGCAGCGTCTTTCCAGGCAGCATTCCGCCGCCGCAGGTGGCCTTTTCCGCGATCGGCCAGTTCAGTGACGCGGTGACGCCATTGCAGATGGCGCTCGTCGCTGCCGGTGTCGCCAACAACGGCGTCGTGATGAAGCCCTTCGTCGTGGCGAAGACAAGCGCACCAGACCTCTCCACGCTGTCGACGACGCATCCGCAGGCGTTCTCGCGGGCCGTCAGCCCGCAGGTCGCGGGCGAGCTCCGCGCGATGATGGAGAACGTCGTCCGCAGCGGCACCGGTACGGCGGCACAGATCCCTGGCATCACCGTCGCCGGTAAAACCGGCACCGCGGAGAACGTCCCCGGGCAACCGACGCACGCCTGGTTCATCGGCTTCGCGCCGGCCAACAACCCACAGGTGGCCGTCGCGGTCATCGTCGAGCACGGCGGAGTCGGCGGGCAGACAGCTGCGCCCATCGCGCAGCAGGTCATGCGGGCGGTCCTCGGCCGATGACGCTGGCGCCCGACCTCGCGCTCGGCGACCGCTACACGCTCGTCGAGCGGATCGCCGTCGGCGGCATGGGCGAGGTGTGGCGGGCGCGCGACGACCTGCTCGGCCGGACCGTTGCGGTCAAGGTCCTGAAGGAGGAGTACGCCGCCGACCCGTTGTTCCTCGAACGGTTCCGCAACGAGGCGAAGCACACGGCGTCGCTGTCCCATCCCGGGATCGCCAACGTCTTCGACTACGGCGAGGTCGGTGCCACGGCCTATCTCGTGATGGAGCTCGTCGACGGGCAGCCACTGTCCGCCGTACTCGCCGAACGCGGATCCCTTCCCCCTGCCGAGACGATGGACGTGGTCGGGCAGGTGGGTCTCGCGCTGCAAGCAGCGCACGACGCCGGCGTCATCCACCGCGACGTCAAGCCGGGCAACCTGCTGATCCGGCCGGACGGGGTCGTGAAGGTCACCGACTTCGGCATCGCTCGCGTCGTCGACGCGGCGCCGGTCACCCAGACGGGGATGCTCGTCGGGACCGCTGCTTACCTGTCGCCGGAGCAGGCCGGCGGCCGGCCCGTGACGTCGGCGAGCGACGTCTACTCGCTGGGTGTCGTCGCCTACGAATGTCTCGCCGGTGCCCGCCCATTCCGCGGCGACTCCCCGGTCGGCGTGGCGATGGCGCACGTCAACACAGCGCCGCCGCCGCTGCCGGACACGACGCCGCCGTTGGTCGCCGACTTCGTGATGCGGTCGCTGGACAAGGAACCGTCGCGGCGGCAGCCCAGCGCGGGCGACTTCGGCCGCACCGCGCTGGCCCTCGCTGCCCAACTGCGCGAGCCCGACCCCGCCACCGCGCCAACGACGCCGGCGCCTCCCCCGACGGCCGTGATGACCGGTCCGGTCGCGGCTCCGGAGGCGCCGAAGGACGACGAGAGCGAACGCCGACGTATCCGCAACATCTTCGTCGCCGTCGGGGTGGTCGTGGTGCTCCTCGGCTTCCTGCTGCTGCACTCGTGTGCCGGAAGCAGCCGCCCCGCAACAGCGGTCGTTCCGCGCGTCGTGGGCGAGAGCTACGCCAAGGCCGTCGCAGCGATGGATCAACGCGGCTTCGCCGTACGCCGCCATGCGGTGCACTCCACCGAGCATCGCGGAACA
>JAFAQI010000107.1 GCA_019246495.1 Frankiales bacterium
GTCCGGCTCGGTGTGCTGCTGCAAGGCGTCGAGCCCACACCAGGGCGCTACGACGACCGCTACATCGCGGGCATCGCGCGGACGGTCGACCTGCTCGGCCGCTACGGCATCCGCAGCCTGCTCGACTTCCACCAGGACCTCTACACGCAGCGCTATCAGGGGGAGGGGCTTCCGGCATGGATGGCTCTCGACGACGGCCTCCCCGCGCAGCCGCAGGCCGGCTTTCCGGGTGACTACTTCGGGATGGCTGCGCTGTGGCGCGCGTTCGACAACCTCTGGACGGATGCCAAGGGTCCGGGCGGCGTCGGGTTGCGCGAGCGCTACGCCGCGGCGCTGGGACATGTCGCCGCCGCGTTCCGAGGCGACCCGGCGATCCTCGGCTACGACGTCTTCAACGAGCCGTTCCCGGGTTCGCCGTACCTGTCGTGCTTCCCGCCGCGCGGCTGCCCGGAGCAGGACGCCGCGCGACTCGCGCCGTTCACGCGCGCGACCATCAAGGCGATCCACCGCAACGACCCGAAGCACCTGGCCTTCTACGAGCCGTGGCTGACGTTCGACTACGGCGCACCCACCGGCCTCGGCCGGTTCGCCGACTCGCGGAGCGGGCTCAGCTTCCACGACTACTGCCTCGCGACGGTTGGTGCGCCTGAGACGCCGCCGACGCGGACGATGTGCAACAAGCTCGTCGAGGAACGTGTCATCGCCAACGCCCTCGACCAGACCCGGGTCAGCCACGACGCGCTGCTGCTCACCGAGTTCGGCGCGACCACCGACACCACAGAACTGCACGAGATCCTCGGGCTCGCCGACAGCAACGACATCCCGTGGATGGACTGGGCCTACTGCGCGTGCGGCGACCCGACCGGCAACGGACAGGCCGAGGCGCTCGTCTATGACCCGCGCAAGCCGCCGAGCGGCAGCAACGTCAACCAGACGGCGCTCGACGTCCTCGACGAGCCCTACCCGCGCCTCGTCGCTGGGACGCCGGGCCCGTTCGGTTACGACGCCGGGTCCCGCACGTTCCGGTTCCGCTACTCGACCGCGGGTGTCGCCGGTTCTCTGCGGCCGGGGCTTCCAACCTCGGTCTGGATCGGTCGCATGCACTACCCGCACGGCTACCACGTCCGGGTGACCGGCGCGAAGGTCGTGTCGCGGGCCGGCGCATCGGTTCTCACCCTTGTCGCGAAGCCGGGAGCGCGTACGGTGTCGGTCACCGTGACACCCGCGTGAGCTGACACCTCCGGAGGCCGACGTGCAGGACGTGACGGATGCGTTCCTCCGGGCCCGCGAGCGCGGCGAGTGGCCGGTCGTCGAGGTGGTGCAGTCGGTCTTCGCCGGCACCGGCATCTTCGCCGACCTGCGCTGCGAGTGGGACCCGGATGCAGACGAGCAGTGGGTGCGGCTGCTGAAGACGTCGACCGTCCTCGCGCTGCTGTGGGTACCCGGCCCGCTCGTCATCGCGACGACGGGTCACCACGACATCGACGACGAGATCGAGAGCCTGATCGGCATCGGTGTCGAGCAGGTCAACGTCGCGCACATCGACCGTCCCACGCTGTCGTTGCAGCCGGACCGCATCCCGGATATCTGGCCGGACCGCGAGTGGCCGCACGGCTCGATCAGCGCCGAGGCATTCTCGGCGCACGACCTCTGGTACGCCACCTGCTGAGGCCGCGGCGTACCGTGTCGCGATGAGCATCCGCAACCGCGAGTTCGACGTCGTCGTCTATGGCGCCACCGGTTTCGTCGGCAAGCTGACGGCCGCCTATCTCAACGAGCACGCTCCGACAGAGGCGCGCATCGCTCTCGCCGGCCGTTCCCGCGAGAAGCTCGAGGCGGTGCGCTCGCGCCTCGGCGGCCGCGCCGTCGACTGGCCGCTGCTCGTCGCCGACTCCGCCGACCGGGCGGCGCTGGACGACCTCACGTCGCGGACAAAGGCCGTTGCCACAACGGTCGGTCCCTACCTGCGTTACGGCATGCCGCTCGTCGCGTCGTGCGCCGCGAACGGCACGCACTACGCCGACCTCACCGGCGAGGTGCTGTTCATGCGCCGGACCATCGATGAGCACGACGAGGCGGCCCGGGCGTCCGGAGCGCGAATCGTGCACAGCGCGGGCTTCGACTCCATCCCGTCCGACCTCGGCGTATTCGTCCTGCACGAGGCGGTCGCCGCCGACTCCGCGGGCGACCTGGGCGCGACCACCTACCTCGTCACCGGGCTGCGCGGCGGCATCTCCGGCGGCACGATCGACTCGCTTCGCGCGGGCACGTCGGAGATGGCCGCCAACCCGGAGAGCAGGCGGCTCGCCACCGACCCCTACGGCCTGTCACCGCAGCGGGACAAGGAGCCGGACAAGACCGAGCCGGGCTGGCCGCGCGAGACCGACTTCCGCAGCGTGCAGCACGACACCGAGCTCGGCCACTGGCTGGCGCCGTTCGTCATGGAAGGCGTGAACACCCGCGTCGTACGCCGCAGCAACTCTCTGCAGGACTGGTCGTATGGCCGGCACTTCCGCTACCGCGAGGTGATGGGCATGGGCGACGGTCCGGCTGGTGCGGTGAAGGCTGCGGCGCTGACCGGCGGCCTGGGTGCGTTCGCCGCAG
>JAFAQI010000110.1 GCA_019246495.1 Frankiales bacterium
TGAACACCAGCGTCGCACCCGGGAAGATGTTGGCCCCGGTGACTGTGACGGCCACGTTGCTGGCGCCGCCACCCAGCGCGTTCGGGTTGACGTTGCTGATGCTGGGCGCCGAGGCGACGACGGTGAGGCAGCCCGGGCAGCTAGCGGTCCCGGGGAAACTGCTGTTCGACGGATTGGTCACGTTGACGTCGTAGGGACCCGGCGCCACGTTGGTGAAGTTGAACGTCGCCGACAGCGAGTGGCCGTTGGCGTTGACGCTGTTCACCGTGCCCGTGATGGTGGGCAGGCCCGCCTTGGTCAACGTCACAGTGGCGCCGGAAGCGAAGTTGTTTCCGTTGACCGTCATGGTGTCCGGGTTGTCACCGGGGTCGTTCAGCGGGTTGGGGTCGCTGACGCCGCTGACGCTGAGGCTGGCGACGTGGAACGCGCCGGGCGCCGTGAACGTGCCCTTGTCCGTGTCGTTGCGGACGGTGACGTCGTAGTTGCCGACCGCCGTGCCGACCGGGACCGCGACGTTGGGAACAGTGAGCGTGGTCGCGTTCGTCGGCGTCACCGCACTGTCGAACCACGGCGCCTGCGCCGGGCCGATCGTCACGTGGACGGTGTTGCCGGCGCCCGTGTTGAAGTTCGTGCCCTTGATCGTGATCGGACCAGAAGCGCTGCCCGAGGCGACGGTGTTGGGCGAGACGCTGGTGATGCCCGGGCCGGCCTCGATGTTGAGGAAGCAGGAGTTCTGCGGGTTCAGTCCACCGTTGAAGATCGAGTCGTCACATGCCGCCTGGCCGCCATCGGGGTTGACGAGGGCAACGGGGATCTTGGACGTGACGGGAGTGTTCTGCGCGATGCTGAGCACCGCGCTCACCGCACCGCCGGACGCCGACTGGCTGGGGCCGACGGTCACGCCCGTGGGCAGGCCGCTGGGGAACACGATCCGGGTGAAGCCGGTGCCGGTGCCACTGCCCGCTGTGAACGGTGCGCCACTCTTGTCGGTCACCGTCAGGTGGACGAGCTGCGCACCGACGCCGTACGCGCTCTTGCTCGAGTCGCCGTAGGTGATCGCGTTGGGGTTCGGCGGCGCGTTGACCGGGAACGGCACCGCGGCACTGCTCGTGTGCAGCGTCGAGTCGAAGACGGTGACGGTCCAGGCACCGGTGGTCGTGACGCCGGTCGTGTCGACGCCGGTGAGCGTGATCGCCTGGTTGCCGCCGCCGACGTTCACCGGCGCCGACTCTGACTTGTAGGTGATCGCGCCGGAGTTGCTGCTCGGTCCGTGGAAGGCCACCGCGAGCAGGTCGGTGGTCGAGAAGTTGGTGCCGGTGACAACGACCGTGGCGTTGGTCGCGCCCTGGCCGATCTCGTTGGTGTTGTTGGGCGAGGTGAGCACAGAGCTGACGACGGGCCGAGGGCCGATGGTCAGGCAGCCGGCGCAGAGCCCGGTCTTGCCGTCGGTGTTGGTGACGAGCACGTCATCGACGTGCGCGACCGCGGTGCTCACGACGCCCGCGCGCATCGTGATGGCCGTGGGGGTCGTCGACGTCGGCGCGCTGTTGCCGTTGCTGTCGACGGTTTGGGTGAGCGTGACGTCCGGGTCGACGGTGTCGGTGCCGTGCTTGAGGATCGCGACCGTGGGGCCGCCACACGCCGAGCCGGTGCTGGTGACGCAGGGCACATAACCCGTGCCGGAGCTCAGCGCCACACCCTTGGTGAAGTGCTGCCCGGAGATGACGAACGGCTGGTAGAGGGCTGCGCCGCCAAGAGCCGCGGGCGACACGGAGCTGACCGTCGGGTGGAAGGCGACGATCGTGAAGCACGAGGTGCACTGGTCGGACCAGGTCTGCGTGTTGGCCTGGCCGATGTTCACGTCGTAGGCGCCGGGGTTGGCGTTCGACAGGTCGAACGTCGCGACGACATGGCCGTTGCTGTCGACCGACGAGCTCGAGTCGTCGATGGTGTCGGAGGAGTCGGCATGCCGGACCAGCTGGACGTCCGGACCGACCGGGGACGGCGGGTAGGGCGTCGACGTCCCGAAGACGGCCGTGTGGCTGCCTTCGTTGAGCACCGGCGAACCGGAGATCACCGAGGCGCTGCCCGCGGCCCACGAAGCGGTCGGCAGGCCGGTCGCGACGACGACGGCGGTTGCGCCCACGGCAATGGCGCGCGCAAGGATGTTTCGAGCATTCATGTGTCCGAGTCCCATCGGCTCTTCGTGCTACCCCCGTCGGCCGAAAGACCGACCACGGAAGCGACGATAAGACCCAGCGACGTCCTAGGTGTCCGTTTCCGGACAACCAGGCGCTGGGGTTCGCCGCTTAACGGACAATTCGCCGCACGTCGTCGACGTCCTGCCGCATCTGGGACACCAGTTCATCGACGCTGTCGAAGCGGACCATGCCTCGGAGCCACGTCGTGAACTCAACGGCGACGTGCTCGCCGTAGAGGTCGAGGTCGACGTCGAGCGCGTAGGCCTCGACGCGGCGTTCGGTGCCGTCGAACGTGGGGTTGGTGCCGACCGAGATCGCTGCCGGGAGGCGCGTGCCGTCGGCGCGGACGAGCCAGCCGGCATAGACGCCGTCGGCCGGCACGGCCATCTCCTCGCGCACCTCGACGTTGGCCGTGGGGTAGCCCATCGGTCGGCCTCGGCCGTTGCCGCGCACGACCGGCCCGTCGACCGTGTAGGCCCGCCCGAGCGCGACGGCCGCGTCAGCGACCTCACCGGCGGCGATCCGTTCGCGGATCCAGGTGGAGGAGTACGGCGCGGAGTCGCCGGTCAGCAATGGCGCGGATTCGACGGTGAACCCGTGCTCGTCGCCGAGCTTGGTCAGCAGGTCGACGTCGCCGGACTGCCGGTGGCCGAACCGAAAGTTCTGCCCGACGACGACGTGAGCGGTGTGCAACCGGTCGACGAGGAGCCGTTGGACGAACTCCTCGGGAGTCCACTCGGACACTTCGCGGGTGAACGGCAGCACCAGCATGCCGTCGACACCGGCGTCGGTGAGCAGCCGCGCCCGCGCGGCGAGGCTGCCCAGCATGAGCGGGACCGGCCGGCCGACGACCTTTGCCGGATGCGGGTCGAAGGTGACCACGACGCTCTGCATCTGGCGTTCACCGGCGAGTGTGACCGCCCGGTCGATGATCGTGCGGTGGCCGCGGTGCACACCGTCGAAGACACCGATGCACACCACGCTGGGTCCCCAGCCAGGCGGGACCTGCTCGAGCGAGCTCCAGCGCAGCACTGGACCACTGTAAGGAGCCGGACGGCTCAGCCGGTCGCATCACCGTCGGCGAGGACGGCCAAGGCTTCCTTGCGCAGCTTGCGCACCAGCGTGACGACCCGGTCGACGACGGCGTCATCCGCCTGCGCAGCCCGCGCGAGGAGGTCCGCCCGCAACCGCTCCAGCTCCACCGTGAGCTCCACCGGCCTGAGTCCGGCGGAGCCGGCCCGGCGTACCTCCGAGCGCACTTCCCGGCGTACGTCGCGTGCCGCCTGCTTGAGCTCCGCACGCAGATCGCGCACCGACGCCCGCACCTGCTCCCGCACGTCCTGCGCCATCGCGGCAACCGACTTCGACAGGTCCGCCTCGAGGGTCGACAGCGCCTCGGCCTGCCGCTCCAGCTCCGCGCGCCCGGCGTCGGTCAGCGAGTAGACCTTGCGTCCCTCTTGCTGCTCGTGCTGCACAAGACCTTCGGCCTCCAGGCGGGCGAGGCGCGGATAGACCGTGCCGGCCGACGGCGCGTAGAGACCGAGGAAGCGGTCCTCGAGCAGGCTGATGACCTCGTAGCCATGCCGCGGTGACTCGCCGAGCAGCTTCAGCAGATAGAGCCGCAGCGCACCGTGGCGGAAGACGGTCGTCATCGCGACAGCAGGGCGAACCGCCCCGACACCGTGCGGCCGTGCAGCATCCCGGCTCCGTCGCCGACCGACCCGGACAGCACCCGCGAACCTGGCCGCTTTCGCAGCGTCATGCCGTCGAAGGAGCAGGTGAGGTCTCCCGACGTGGACGACACTTCGACCTGCGCTCCGGCGTCACCGGGCATGCGGACGGTGACGTCGCCCGAGACGGTGGTGACGTCGACGTCGACGGGCGCGGCGTCGGGCAACAGGTCGAGCGCCATGTCGCCGGACACACTGTGCGCCTGCACCCGACGTCCGGTCGCACCCACCAGCGTGAGGCCGCCGGACACGGTCTTCAGCGACAGCCGGCCGTCGAGGGCGCGGCCCTCGACATCGCCGGAGACCGACTCGACCTCGACCGCGCCGGTGACCTCGTCGAGTACGACGTCACCCGACACGCATCGAACGCTCACCCGCCCGGCGAGACCGGCGACAACGGCACTCGCCGAGACGACGCCGACGTTGGCGGCACAGTCGATGGGCACGGCGACCGACACGACAGCGCGCCGCCGCTCGGTCCGCAGCCAGCCGAGGATGCCGTCCCAGGACAGGCGCTCGTGCCGGATCGTCAGCACGCCGTCCTCGATCGTCACGATCAACGGGTCATGGTCGATCTCGGTGACCTCGACACGCGCCGTGTCAGCGTCGGTCGGCACGAGGTCGACATGCCCCGCCACCAGTCGCACGTTGACCTCGCGCACCGGCTCGTCGATGTCGATGGCCATCGGCTGCTCGACCGTCCACTCCATGGCGCCGCTCCCCAGTCGCGATACATCGTGTGTGGCGACTCACGCTATATCGCGTCTGTCAGCCGGTCAAGACATATCGCGTTCAGCCGGAAACACCACAGCCGGGCGCACCGCGTCGTCCCGCTCCTCGACCAGCGCGACGAGCGTGCCGTCCGGCGCGATGACCGCGACCGGCCCGGCCGCCAGGCCCGCCGGTGCCAGCCGCTGGCCCAGTCCGAGCCGCCGTGCCTGCTCGGCGTCGGCCTCCCAGACGGCGAACGCGCGGCGCGCGACGTCGGCCATCGGCAACGGCTCGAGCTGCTCGGCCAGCGCATCGAGCGAGCGCGCCTCTGCGATGTCGAAGGCCCCCACCCGCGTCCGGCGTAGCGCGGTCAGATGCCCGCCGACACCCAACACAGCACCCAGGTCGCGAGCCAGCGCGCGCACGTAGGTTCCCGTCGAGCACTCGACGAGCACGTCGAGGTCCGCGCCGTCGCGCGCGAGGACCTCGAACCGCTGCACCGTCACCGAGCGCGCGGGCAGCTCGACGTCCTCGCCGCGCCGGACCCGCTTGTAGGCCCGCTCCCCCGCGACTTTCACCGCCGAGACGGTGGCCGGCACCTGCTCGATGTCACCGGTCAGCGAACGCATCGCTGCGGCTACATCCGCATCAGCGACGTCGGCTGCACCGTCGACCGTGTCGACGACCTCGCCTTCGGCGTCGTCGGTGGTCGTCGTGACGCCGAGCCGGATCGTTGCGAGGTAGGTCTTGTCATGACCCGCGAGGTGCCCGAGCAGCCGCGTCGCCCGGCCGATGCCGACGAGCAGCACGCCGGTGGCCATCGGGTCGAGCGTTCCGGCATGGCCCACCCGGCGAGTGCCGGCCAACCGCCGGACCCGCGCGACCACATCGTGCGACGTCATGCCCGCGTCCTTGTCGACGACGAGCAGACCGTCGGGCGCGGCAGCGGTCATCGCTCAGCCGGTCGGCGGCGCGTCGTCGAGCGCGGTGCGCAGCCTCGCCATCGTGACGTCGAGTTCGTCGTACGACGTGAAGCCGGCCGCGAGGCGATGGCCACCGCCGCCGAGCGATGCGCAGGCGGCGCCGACGTCGACCGCACCGCGCGACCGTATCGACACCCGGAACCGATCGCCGTCCTGCTTGCACACGACCGCGACGTCGGCCTCCCGCGCGGACCGCACGACGTCGATGACCGGTTCGACCTCGTCGAGACCGATCCCGGCGGCGGCGAGGTCGGCGGACTCGATCCACGTCCACGCCATCCCGAAACCACGCGCGGCATGGGGCTCCAGCGCGACTCGCGCAAGCGCCGACGCCAGCACCCGCTGGAAGCCGAACGGGCGGCTCCCCCACAGTTGCTGCGCAACGACGTCGGGCCTCGCGCCCGCCGCGAGCAACCGCGCAGCGAGCCGATGCACCGAAGGCGTCGTCACCGAGTGCTGGAACGACCCCGTGTCAGTGACGAGCCCGACGTAGAGAAGCGTCGCGGACACCTCGTCAAGCTCTGCGCCCAGCCGGCGAATCAGCTCCGCGACGACAACCGCCGTCGCGGCGCACGCAGAGTCGACGAGCTGCACTCCGGGCAATGCTGCCGACTCGGGTGCGTGGGCGTGATGGTCGATGACGACGACCTCCGTCGCGCGTTCCGGCAGCGCGCCGAGCACGCCGAGCCGGTCCCGGCTCGACGTGTCCAGCACGACCAGCACACCGAGCGGATCGGCAACGTCCGGCGGCGCAACGGCGGCGTCGATGCCCGGCAGCCACCGATACGGCGCTGGCACGTCCCACGGCTCGTCGCCCCACGTGGACGTGACGGTTACGCCGGCCCGCTTAAGCACGTGCGCAAGCGCAAGCATCGACCCGAGCGCGTCACCGTCGGGTGCGACGTGACAGACCAACGTGACCTGTCGGGCCGAGCTGAGGACACGCACCGCTGCGTCCCACTCATCGCCGCTGATGCGCAGGCTGTCCGTCTCGACGGTCACTCCTCGTCGGCCGGATGCCGGTAGGGATCCGGGTCGCCGGCCGGATTGGCGTGCTCGGCAATCGCGTGCACGCGTTCGTCCGCACTCCGCGCGCGCTCCAGCACCTCTTCGATGTGCCGGGCCTCTTCCGGCACGGAGTCGGGGATGAAGGTGAGCGACGGCGTGTGCTTCAGCCCCGTCGCGCGACCGATCGCGCTGCGGACGACACCCTTGGCGCTCTCGAGCGCCGCGGCCGTCTCGGTGTGCGCGGTGTCGTCGCCGAGCACGGTGTAGAAGACCGTGGCCTCGCGTAGGTCAGGAGTGAGCCGGACCTCGGTCACCGTCACCATGCCGAGCCGCGGATCCTTGACCTGGTGCTCGAGCACGGCCGCAACGATCTCGCGGACGCGCACGCTCATCCGCCGCGCTCTCGTCTGGTCTGCCACCGCACCTCCTCCGTCAGTCTTCGGGGCCGAACAACCGGCGTCGTGCCGACAACAGCTCGACCTCCGGCCGGCCCGCGACGAACCGCTCGCACTCGTCGAGCACATCGCGGCAGTGCGCCGCATCCGGAGCGACGACCGCCGCCCCGACCAGTGCCCGGCGATGCAGATCGAGATGCCCGGCCTCCGCCGCGGCGACGTCGTAACGCCGCCGCAGCTCCGCGATGATCGGCCGCACGATCGATCGCTTCTCCTTCAACGAGTGCACGTCACCGAGCAGGAGGTCGAGCTCCAGCGTTGCTACGTACGCGGCTTCTCCTTCATCTCGAAGGTCTCGATGACGTCGTCGACGGCGATGTCGTTGTAGTTGCCGAGCGAGATGCCGCACTCGAAACCTTCACGGACCTCGGTCACGTCGTCCTTGAACCGGCGCAACCCAGAGATGGTGATGTTGTCGGCGACGACGACACCGTCGCGCACGAGCCGCGCCTTGGCGTTGCGGACGATCGTGCCGGACCGTACGACGCAACCCGCGATGTTGCCGACCTTCGACGACCGGAACACCTCGCGGATCTCCGCCGTACCGAGCTGCACTTCCTCGAACTCCGGCTTGAGCATGCCGCGCAACGCTGCCTCGACGTCCTCGATCGCGGCGTAGATAACCGAGTAGTAGCGGACGTCGACCTTCTCGCGCTCGGCGAGCTCGCGCGCCTTGCCCTCGGGCCGCACGTTGAACCCGATGATGACAGCGTCCGACGCCTTGGCGAGGTTGATGTCGTTCTCGGTGATCGCACCGACGCCGCGGCCGATGATGCGCAGTCCGACCTCGCCTTCGGCGCCGACGTCGATGCCGAGCAGCGCGTCCTCGAGTGCCTCCACCGAACCGGAGACGTCGCCCTTGAGGATGAGGTTGAGCTGGTCGATCTGCCCTTCCTGGATCCGGCGCAGCGCGTCTTCGAGCGTCATCCGGCCGCGGCTCTTCGCCAGCTCGGCGAAGCGTTCGCGGGCCTGCCGCTGGTCGGCGATCTGCCGGGCCATGCGGTCCTCGGGAACGACCAGGAAGTTGTCGCCCGCGCCCGGAACGCTGGTGAGACCGAGCACCTGCACCGGCCGAGACGGCGGAGCCTCCTCGACCTGGTCGCCGTTTTCATCGAGCATCGCGCGGACGCGACCGAAGGCGTCACCGGCGACGATCGAGTCACCGATCCGCAGCGTGCCGCGCTGCACGAGCACGGTCGAGACGGGACCGCGACCGCGGTCGAGGTGCGCCTCGATCGACACACCCTCCGCCGGCCGGTTGGGGTTGGCCCGCAGGTCGAGCGCGGCGTCGGCGGTGAGCACGACCGACTCGAGCAGCTGCTCGATGCCGGTGCCGGCGACGGCCGACACGTCGACGAAGATCGTCTCGCCGCCGTACTCCTCCGCCACGAGGCCGTACTCGGTGAGCTGGCCGCGTACCTTCGCCGGGTCGGCGCCTTCCTTGTCGATCTTGTTCACGGCGACGACGACGGGTACGTCGGCAGCCTGGGCGTGGTTGAGCGCCTCGATGGTCTGCGGCATCACGCCGTCATCGGCCGCGACCACCAGGATCGCGATGTCGGTGACCTGCGCACCACGGGCACGCATCGCGGTGAACGCCTCGTGGCCGGGGGTGTCGATGAAGGTGATCGTGCGGTCGTTGCCTTCGACCGTGGTGTGCACCTGGTAGGCACCGATGTGCTGAGTGATGCCGCCGGCCTCGCGGGCCTGCACGTTGGCCGAGCGGATCGCGTCGAGGAGCTTGGTCTTTCCGTGGTCGACGTGACCCATGACCGTCACGACCGGAGGCCGGGCGACGAGGTCTTCCTCGTCCTCGTCGGCGTCGAACTCCAGATCGAAGCGGGCCAGGATCTCGGCGTCTTCCTCCTCCGGCGTGACGATCTTCACGTCGTAGCCCAGCTCGGTGCCGAGCAGTTGCAGCGTCTCCTCCGGCGCGGACTGCGTCGCGGTCACCATCTCGCCGAGCTGGGTGAACACGACCTGGACGAGCGACGCCGGGTTGGCGCCGATCTTGTCGGCGAAGTCAGCGAGGCTCGCGCCACGTGGCAGCCGGATGGTCTCGCCGTTGCCGCGCGGGACCTGCACGCCGCCGATCGTCGGCGCCTGCATGTTGTCGAACTCTTGACGCCGCTGCTTCTTCGACTTGCGGCCACGGGTCGGCCGGCCACCGGGACCACGACCGAACGCGCCCTGTGTCGGTGCGCCACGACCACGGCCACCCGGACCACCGGGACGGCCGCTGAAGCCGGGACCGCCCGGACGCTGACCGACACCCGGCCCACCGCCGGGGCCACCGCCGGGTCGGCCGCCGAAGCCACCGCCGGCACCACCCGGGCGTCCGCCGGGACCACCGGGACGACCCGCGCCGGGACCACCGGGACCGCCGGGACGACCGGCGCCGGGAGCGCCGGGCCGCATGCCCGGTCGCGGCGGCATCATGCCCGGGCCGGGACGACCCGCGGGCTGACCGGGCCGCGGCGGCATCATGCCGGG
>JAFAQI010000532.1 GCA_019246495.1 Frankiales bacterium
GACCTGTCGTGGCGCTGGGCGTTCTACATCAACGTCCCGATCGGCCTGTTCGGCATTGTCTTCGGCACGCTGTTCCTGCGCGAGCAACGGTCGGACAACCCCGGCCGTTTCGACCGCGCCGGGTTCGTTCTCGCCGGTGCCGGCCTCGGCGCGCTCATGTATGCACTGAGTGAAGGACCGGCCCGCGGCTGGTCGAGCCCCGACATCATCGGCTTCGGTTGCGCCGGCGTCGTGTTGCTCGTCGCGCTCGTGCGGCTCGAGCTGCGCAAGCCGGAGCCGATGATCGACCTCGGCGTGCTGAGCAACCGGCTGTTCGCGCGTACGACGACGGTCGTCGTACTGTCCACCACTGCGTTCCTCGGCAGCCTCTTTCTCGTCGCACTCTTCTACCAAGACGGCTTCGGCGTGTCTGCGCTGCAGTCAGGCCTCAGCACGTTTCCGGAAGCGGTCGGAGTGTTGGCGGGCGCGCAGATCGCCGGCCGGCTCTATCCGCGGGTGGGCCCGCGCCGGCTGATGATCGGCGGCATCTGCGGAGTCGTGATGACGCTGTGTCTGATCGCGATCGTGCCGTTCACCGCCGACCTCTGGGTCATGCGTGCGCTCATGGTGCTGATCGGTCTGTCGATCGCGCACGTCTTCGTACCTGCGCAGGCGGCGTCGTTCGCGACGATCTCGTCAGCGGCGACGGGGCGAGCGTCGACGCTGTTCAACGCGGGACGGCAGCTCGGCGGAGCTGTCGGTGTCGCTGTGCTCAGCACTGTCATCGCGGCAGTCGGGGTGATTCACCGCGTCAACGGACGGCCCGCGCCCAATGCGCACGCCTACCATCTCGCGTTCCTGACAGCGGCCGGCATCGCTGTCGTCGCGGGCGTGCTAGCAGTCAGGATCGACGACAACGAAGCGGCGCCCACGATGCGCCACGAGGTCACATCCGGTGATACAGCACATCTCTGATGTCGATGACCGGAGCGATCCGGTCCTCGATCGCCGGGCGGACGACGTCGCCGCCTTCCGGCGCCAGCGCGACCTCTTCGCGGGTGACGAGTAGTGGCCGGCTGAATCCGCGATCCTCGGGTGCGGTCAGCCGCGCGGCCGCGGCGGAGAACGCCGGGTCGACCCGCGACAGGTCGAGCCAGCCGCGGGTGCGCATCGGGACGGCGACCGTGCGCATGCCGTCCGCGATGCCGTCGACGATCGCGGCGCGGAACGTCATCGACGCGAGCAGGGTGACGACGTCGCAGTCGCCCATCGGTCGCAGCGGAGCGTCGGGGGTGCGTTGCATCCGCTCGGCCGCCATGCGCCCCATGCGTTCGAGGTAGACGACGACGGTCGGCCACCAGTCGTCGGCGGCGACACCGGTCTCGGTGAGCAGCCGCTCGGGCACCGGCAGCACCTTGTCGGGGTCACGCGGGTCGAGCCCGACGAAGCCGAGGCCGAGGTCGACCGCGTCGCCGAGCACGCGGCGGCGTACCCAGTCCAGACCGGGGTGCAGCGGCGACTCGATACACGAGCCGTAGGGCCGCGCGCGCTCGCGAAGATCCTCAAGCGGTCGGTCGGCGAGCCAGCGCCGGAGCAGCAGCCAGCGGGCGAGCCGGTGCCGTCCGTCATCGGTCTCCGGCTCCTCGCCGCCGAGCGCGCGGCGGCACTCCGCCCAGGTCACCTCGACTGCGGGTACGCCGGCGAGCACGATGCCGTCGATCGCTGGAACGATGTCCAGATCGTGCAGCACCGCCACGGCGAGCGCGCAGCGTCGCAGCTCAGGTGGCTCCGGCGTTCGGACCATGAAGGGAACGTACCCGCCTGGACCCGGGTCCTTGATGCGGCAAACGGGTGATTCACGGAGCGTGACCACCGCGGCCGCAGCGGGTCAGGCGCCGGCGGCACTCACGACGAAATCGGTCGCGAATCCGGCGACCAGTCCGAGGAAGACGCCCCAATAGAGCATCTCCTTGTGACCGGACCGCAGCGCGACGCCGACGAGCTGGATGACGACGTAGAGGATCGAGCCGGCCGCGAGCGCGAGGAACAGGACTGACACGGCGTCCGAGGTGAAGGCCTGTCCCACGACGGTTCAGATGAATGTCGGTCCGCCGCCGATCAGACCGAACAGCCCGAGCAGCCGCCAGCTCGGCCGGTCGGCCTCTGCGGCCAGCGGGCCGACGATGCCGAACCCCTCGGTCGCGTTGTGCAGTCCGAAGCCGATGACGAGGAGCACCGCGAGGCTGATCTCACCCGCCGCCGCGGACTGGCCGATCGCGAGCCCCTCGGCGAAGTTGTGCAGTCCGATGCCCACGGCGATCATCAGCGCCAGTCGTTTGGCCGGGCTCCAGGACGACCGCTGCTCGCTGCTGAACTCGGTCACCGAGGCCGCCCCCGGCCCGACGCTCGCGGGCGGGGTGGGGCGGCGGCGGGGGAGCAGCCGGTCGTAGTAGACGAGGCTCAGCAGCCCGACGCCGAGCCCCAGCGCGAGCAAGCCGGCGAACCCGAGGAACCCCGCCCAGGACTCGTGGCCGGCAGCGTGACCCGTCACCTGGTCCAGCCGGCCGTTGATCGGCTCCAGGGCGTGCTCGAGCACGTCGAAGATCAGGAAGACGAGGATGCCGATCGCCACGGCGTTGAGCAGGGTCCGTACGGCGCTCGAAAGCCGCTGCATGCGCCCGACCGGCAGCCCGATGAAGATCGTGAACCCGGCGATGGCGCCGAGCCCGAGGATGCCGCCGGTGCTCACCAGACCTCCGCGACTCGACGTATGACGAAGCCGTCCTGGCGTCAGTTGCTTAGGTGGACCTTACCTGGATCGTTCGGGCGTTCGTAACGGACCTCGCCCTCTCCGTCCGTCCCCACCTCGGAGAAGCCCAACCGCTCCAGAAGCCGGCGCGAGGCGGTGTTGCCGACATCGACGTGCGCGATCACCAACCGGACGTCGGGGTCGGCGCCGAGCGCCTGCAGAAGGAGCGCAACTGCCCGCGTCCCGAGACCCTGTCCGCGGCTGGCCGGCGCGAGGCCGTACCCGATCTCGACCGTCCCCGCCGCGTCGGGCGGCGCCTTGGTGCCGCACTCGCCGACGACCGCGCCGCCGGCGTCAACCACCAGCCAGGTGCGGCCGCCGGTCCGGGTAAAGGCCAGTGCCTGCGACGTGTCGTCGTGCGGCCAGCCCCGCCCCGCCGCCCGCTCGCCCAGCCGGCCGGCCAGGACGTCGTCGACCTCGTCCCGCCGGACCGGCACGAGGGTGACGCCGGGACCGACGAGGTCAGCCGGCCCCTGCGACATCCGCGCCACCCGCCTCGGGCGACGTGGGCGCTTGCGCGAGCGCGGCGGCCAGCACGCCGGCGGTGAGATTCACCTGCCACGGCCGGGCGCCGCCGGCCCGCAGCGCCTGCGCGACCGCCTCCGGGGTCGACTCGGGAGGTGACCACGTGACGCGGCGCAGCAGCTCGGGGGACAGCAGGTTCTCGACGGGCAGCCCGTGCTCGTCCG
>JAFAQI010000092.1 GCA_019246495.1 Frankiales bacterium
CGCGGTGCACCCCGGCTATGGCTTCCTGTCGGAGAACGCAGCATTCGCGCGAGCGGTCGAAAGCGCCGGCCTCACGTGGATCGGCCCCCCGGCCGACGCGATCGAGACGATGGGCTCGAAGCTCGGCGCAAAGCAACTCATGCGCGACGCTGGAGTGCCGACGCTGCCGTGGGCGACCGATCCGGCGGACGCCGACGACGTCGGTTATCCGTTGCTGGTCAAGGCTTCCGCCGGTGGTGGTGGCCGCGGCATGCGCGTCGTACGGTCCGCCGCCGAGCTCGCCGACGCCGTCGAGGGTGCGCGACGCGAGGCCGGTTCGGCGTTCGGCGACGACACGGTGTTCTTGGAGCGTTACGTCGAAGCTCCCCGGCATGTCGAGATCCAGGTGTTCGCCGACACGCACGGCAACGTCGTGTCGTTGTTCGAGCGCGAGTGCTCGATTCAGCGGCGTCACCAGAAGATCGTCGAGGAGTCGCCGTCACCCGCCGTGAACGCGACGCTGCGCGCGTCGATGGGCGAGGCCGCGGTCGCTGCCGCGCGCGCGGTCGGTTACGTCGGCGCGGGCACAGTCGAGTTCGTGCTGCACGACATGGGCGCCGGCGGCGGCGCCGAGTTCGCGTTCCTCGAGATGAACACGCGGCTGCAGGTCGAGCATCCGGTCACCGAGCTCGTCACGGGTCTCGACCTCGTGCGGCTGCAGCTGCTGGTCGCGATGGGGAAGCGGCTGCCCGCTGGCGCGCTCGAGCCGGTGATGTCCGGTCACGCGATCGAGGTGCGGCTCTATGCCGAGGACGCCGCGAACGGATTCTTGCCGGTCACCGGGACGTTGCGGTCGTTCGAGATCGACGCCGAAGGTGTCCGTGTCGACGGCGGCTTCGAGTCGGGGTCGGTTGTCTCGCCGTACTACGACGCGATGCTCGCGAAAGTCATCGCGCACGCGCCGACACGCACCGAGGCCGCGGCCCGGCTCGCCGCGGGGCTTCGCACGGCTCGCATTCACGGTGTGACGACGAACCGCGACCTGCTCGTGCGAATCCTCGGCGAGGAGGAGTTTCTCGCCGGCGGCACGGACACCGCATATCTCGACCGCCATGACCCAGCAGCACTCGCCGCACCGCTCGTCGACGAGGCCGGCGAGCGCATCCACGCAGCTGTGGCAGCGCTCGCGGTGCAGGCGGCCAACCGCGCGCAGGCGAAGGTGTGGGCGCGGCTGCCGAGCGGATGGCGCAACAACCCGTCGCAGTCGCAGGAGCTGTGCCTGCGGCGCGCATCCGACGACACGGAGATGCGCGTCGGCTACCGCCTCGACCGGGCCGGTGCTGTGGAGCTCACGGTGGACGACGCCGCGCTCGACGTCGTCCTGCACTCCGCCGTCTGGGGTGCTGAGCGCGCCGGGGCGGTGGGCGAGGTCGTCGACGCGACGGTCGACGGCGTCCGGCGACGGTTCACCGTGGCCGTCTCGACGTCGACGATCGACGTCGACTCGCCGCTGGGTTCATCGTCGTACGCCGTCGTGCCGCGCTTCCCCGATCTCGCGGCGGACGTCGCCGCGGGCTCGCTCGTCGCGCCGATGCCGGGTTCGGTCGTGCGCGTGCTGGTCGAGAAGGGCGCACAGGTTTCGGCAGGCGATCCGCTCGTCGTGCTCGAGGCGATGAAGATGGAACACACGGTCGCCGCCGTCACCGCCGGGATGGTGACCGAGGTTCCCGTGAACGCAGGACAACAGGTCGAGGCGGGCGCGGTGCTCGTCGTCGTAGAGGAGACAACGGATGCGGATTGACGGAGCGGTGGCGATCGTCACCGGCGGCGCCAGCGGACTCGGCCTGGCCACAGCGACCGAGCTCGCCAGCGCAGGTGCGAAAGTCGTCATCGCCGACCTGCCCTCGTCGGCCGGCGCGGAGCGGGCGAACGACATCGGCGGCGCGTTCGCCCCGGTCGACGTCACCGACGAGACCGCGGTGCAGCAGGCGGTCGACACGGCAGTCGGTCTCGGTCCGTTGCGCATCTGCGTCAACTGCGCGGGCATCGGTACGCCGGGACGTGTCGTCGGCAAGCAGGGCGTGCTGCCGCTCGCGCAGTTCGAGCAGGTCATTCGCGTCAACCTGATCGGGACGTTCAACATGATCCGGCTCGCCGTTGCCGGCATGTTGCAGAACGAACCGGTCGACGGTGAGCGCGGCGTCATCGTCAACACGGCGTCGGTTGCGGCGTTCGACGGGCAGATCGGTCAGGCGGCCTACAGCGCGTCGAAGGGTGGCGTCGTCGGCATGACGTTGCCGGTCGCGCGCGACCTCGCGTCGTCCGCGATCCGCGTCTGCACGATCGCGCCCGGCATCATGGACACGCCGATGCTCGCGGGCTTGCCGGAGCCGGCGCGCGAGTCACTTGCGAAGCAGGTGCCCAACCCGGCGCGACTCGGCTCGCCCGACGAATACGCCGCGCTCGCGCGACACATCGTCGAAAACGGCTACCTCAACGGCGAGGTCATCCGCCTCGACGGCGCCATCCGCATGGCGCCTCGCTGATCTTGGCCGCGCGGCGCTAGTCCTGGCGGGTGGCCAGCAGGACGTCGAAGAAGCGGTCGATGCCGTCGGTCGAGCCGGAGAGCAGGTCCGCGAGCCGCGGGACGCTCGGCGCGACCGGGCCGAGCCGCTCGTACGCCGTGAGGTCGATCAAGCCGCGGACCGCCGCGCAGGCGGTCTCGTAGTCCACCTCACCGCGGGCAAGCCGCAGCGTCGGGCAGGGTGCCGGCGCCCGGCAGGTCGGGCACTCGCCGTCCGCGTCCGGCTCGTGCATCGCCTCGACATCGGCCAGCCGCCGGCGGAGCCGCTCGGCGTCCGCGGCCGCGAACCGACGCCGCTCACCGAGGTCGGCGATGACCGACGCGAGGATTGGCGTGTCCGCGAACTCCGGCATGCGCGAACCATACGACGGCAGGCGGCCCCAGTCCGGGTGAATCGCCCCGCGGAGCCCGAACCACCGGTCCCGAAGCGACCCGGTCTGGCGAACTGCCGCGAACCGATCCGGCTGCTGCGGAGTCTCACTGTCGTGGACGACCTGGACAGCTGGCTGGCGGAGTCCTATCCCCGCGCCTACCGCACCGCATGTCTCGTGTTGCGTTCGCCGGCGGAGGCCGAGGACGCCGTACAGGATGCGTTCCTGCGCGTCTGGCGCTTCCGTGACGCGATTCCGCCGGGTGACGGGCGGCGGGCGTGGCTCTACCGCGTCGTCGTCAACGCCTGCCTGAGCCGGCTACGCGCCGAGAAGGTCTGGCGGCAGCGGGCCGACGACGGAGCTCTCGACGGGCTGCCGTCGACCGGCCGCGGCCCGCAGCAGGACACCGAGGACGCCGCGCTCGGCCGATGCGTCGCGGAGGCGCTCTCCCGGCTGCCTGAGCACCTGCGGGTGCCGGTGGTGCTGCGCTACTACAGCGGGCTCGCCGAGAAGGAGATCGCCGTCGCGATCCAACGCCGGCCCGGCACCGTCAAGTCGCGGCTGTCCGAGGCGCGACGCAGGTTGGCCGACGACCCGGCGCTCGTCGCATGGACCGAGCTGGAGGTGGCGCGATGATCAGCGAGGACGTCCTCGAGCGCGGACTGGCCGACCTGGGTGAGCAGTACGACGTCCCAGCGGGCGCCGTCGACCGGCTCCGGGCGACGCTCGAGCCGGACCAGGCCGACGCGACTTCGGCCAACCACCGCTGGGCGCACCGGCCGACTGCGCGTGGCTGGCTCGCGATGTCGGCAGCCGCCGTCGTCGCGCTCGTCGGCATCGCGTTCGCCATCGGCGGGCAAAGCCATCCACCTGTGCAAACCGCGGAAAAGGTCAGCGGCGGCGAGAGGTTCGACGCCCCGGGTGCACCCAGCAGCGTTGGCTCGACCGGCGCAGTCCCCGTGCCCTCGGGCGGTGGCACCTCCGGAAGCGGCGGCGGGACGTCCTTTGGCGCGGTGCACGCTCACGCGGCGCGCGTGCCGCAGTCGGCGCACGGACCCTCGTTCGTCGCCGACCGCAACGACGCGGCCAAGAGCCTTGTCCCGGGTGCGAGCGGGTCAGCGCGCGTCGTCAAGACCGGCCACGTCGACCTCCAGGTGCGCAAGGGCGCGGTCAGCGTTCTTGGCCAGGTCACGGCTCTCGCCGATCTCGAGCAGGGCTTCGTCGCGGACAGCTCCAGCACCGAAGGCGGCGGCGTACCCAGCGGTCGCGCGACACTGCGCATCCCCGTCGCGAACTTCGACGACGCCGTCAACCGGGTGCGCGCCATCGGTCACGGCCCCGGAGCGAAGATCCTCGACCTCGAGACGAGCGGTCAGGACGTGACGAGCCAGTACGTCGACCTGCAGGCGCGCATCAAGGCGCTGCGCGCGACGCGCTCGCAGTTCATCACGTTGCTGTCAAAGGCGCGGACGATCGGCCAGACGCTCGCCGTGCAGCAGCGGATCACCGACGTGCAGACGCAGCTCGAGCAGTTGCAGGGTCAGCTCAAGGTGTTGTCGAGCCAGACGTCTTACAGCACGTTGACGGTGACCGTCGACCAACGCCTCGCCCCGGTAGCCATCAAGGTGCACCACCAAGCGTCGGGGCTGCACCGGGCGTTCGACCGGTCGGTGTCGCGGTTCGCTCGCGGCTTTGACGCGATCGTCGCGGCGATCGGGCCGATCCTGCTCGTGGTGCTCGTCGGTGGCGCGCTGTGGCTCGGGGCGTGGTTCGGCTACCGCCGGCTGCGCCGCAGCCTCGTCTGACCGCGAGACAGACCGGACTCAGTCGAGGCGGTAGGCGACGAGCGAGAGCGCGCCGAGCAATCCGGCGGCGAAGACCGACGTCGGCACCAGCCCGACGAACAACCCGGTCGCCTTGCTGCCGAACCGCAGTTCGAGCGCGACTCCCGCGGCAACCATCACCGCCGCCACCAGCAACATCGGCCAGAGCGCACCGGACAACGACCACGCAAGCCCGATCGCGGCGTAGGCGACGGTCACTCCGACGGCGAACTCACCGACCTGTACGACGGCGAGCCGAGCGTCCACTTTGGCCATGTGTCTCATGATGCGGCCCGATGGTGAACCACCGTCGGCTTTCGGGCGGCGTGTCGGGGAACAGCAGCTGTTGTCGTCGGGCTATCGCTCCGCCGGCGCCTGTCGTGGAACCCAGGCGTGTGTTGTCGTCCCGGGCCGCTCAGCTGTTCGGTCGCGGGTGACTATCTCGCGGCACAGTCGGGCCGTCGTCGGACGGCCGAGCAGGAATCCCTGAACGGCGTCGCAGCCCGCGGCGATCGCGGCCGACAGCTGAGACTCGGTCTCGACGCCCTCCGCGACCACCATCGCGCCCATCTGGTGCGCGAGCTGCGCGACGCCGGTGAGCAGTGCGGTGGACTGGTCCGGCGGTGCGTCGACGGCGACGAGACTGCGGTCGATCTTCACAACGTCGGGCTCGAGTGCTTGCAGCCGCACCAGCGATGCGTAGCCGGCGCCGAAGTCGTCGACGACGACCCGGACGCCTTCGGAGCGCAACCGGCGCAACGTGTCGAGCGCGGGCTCGTCGTACTCGATGAGGCTCGACTCGAGCACCTCGACAGCAAGGCGCTGGGGGGACAGGCCGGTCTCGCTGAGCACGTCGAGGACCCGGTCGGCGAAGCCGGTCTCGCTGAGGGTCTGACCGTCGAGGTTCACGGACAGCACGAGGCAGCCGCCCCACGACGTTGCCTCACGGGCGGCCTTGCAGAGGACGAGCTCGTCGAGCCGCGCTGACAGCCCGAGCCGCGACGCGATCGGCAGGAACACACCCGGCGGCACCGGAGCGCCGTCGTAGTTCCAGCGGGCAAGCGCCTCGAAGCCGCCGAGCGAGCCGTCGGCGAGCAGGATCGGCTGGAACGCGACGTCGATCTGCTCTCCGTTCACCGCTGCGGCGAGAGCAGCGCGCAGGTCGAGCTCGCCGCTCGCCGTGTGCTCCATGTCGCTGCTGTAGAGGCACATCGTCGACTTGCCGGAGCGCTTTGCGGCGTACATCGCGAGGTCGGCGCGCTTCAACATGTCAGCGGACGACGCCGCGGCGTCTTCCGGATGCAGCGTCGCGACACCGATGCTCGCGCCGACCGGAACGCTGCGCTGGCCGAGGCTCACCGCGTGCTCGAGGCTCGCCAGAATGCGCCCGGCCAGCTGGACCGGGTCGCCGCCGTCCTCCATCAGCACGGCGAACTCGTCACCACCGAGGCGGGCGACGGTGTCGCCGGCGCGTACGACGGCGCGCAACCGCTCGCTGACGCGGATGAGCAGCTCGTCTCCGGCTGGGTGCCCGAGCGAGTCGTTCACGGTCTTGAAGTCGTCGAGGTCGATCAGCAGCACGGTGACCGGCCGCAGGTCGCGGCGGTGCAGCTCGAGCGCGTGGCTCAGCCGGTCGGCGAACAGCGCGCGGTTGGCGAGGCCGGTCAGTGCGTCGTGGAAGGCCTGGTGGCTGATGCTCGCCATCAGCCGGCGGTTGTCGAGAAGGACGACGATCTGCCGCGCGATGAGCATCGCGGCGAGCAGCGTGGCGCCGAGCTCGACGGCCGAGTCGACGTGGCCGTTGCGGATGGGCAGGACCGCGGCGACGAGGCCCGCCATCGCCGGCAGGTAGGGGAGCAGCAGT
>JAFAQI010000146.1 GCA_019246495.1 Frankiales bacterium
ACTTCGCGCACGATGTCGGGGTCGCGGGCGATCTCGTCCAGCCCGCGCCCCGGGAAGCGGGCGGCGGCTGCGTCGGGGTCGAGTGTGAGCAGCGCGACGAGGTAGGGCCGGTTGTCGCCGATCGCCATCGCCTGACCCACCAGCGGAATCGTCTTCAGCGCCGCCTCGATGTTGGCGGGCGACACGTTCTTTCCACCCGCTGTGATGATGAGCTCCTTCTTGCGATCGACGATCTTCAGGTAGCCGTCCTCATCGAACTCGCCGATGTCACCGGTGTGCAGCCAGCCGTCGGCGTCGAGCGCCTCGCGGGTGCGCTCCGGATCGTTGAGATAGCCCTTGAACACGATCGCGCCGCGGCACAGCACCTCGCCGTCGTCCGCGGTGATGACTTCGGTGAACGGATACGCGCGGCCGACGCGGCCTGCCTTCACCAGCCGCGGCTCCCATGTCATGCCGCCGGTGTTCTCGCTCATCCCATAGATCTCACTCATCTCGAGACCCAGGTCGCGGAGGAAGTCGATGACTTCCGGCGGGATCGGCGCCGCACCGCTAAACGCCATCCGGCACGCGTCCAGACCGACCTGCGCACGCAGCGGGCGGAACGCGACGTCCTCGATGAACTCCCACGTCGCTGCGAGGTCCGCCGGCAGCTCTTCGCCCTGTGCCCGCAAGGTCTGAACCTGCCGGCCGACCGCGAGTGCGTCGGCGAACCGCTGCTGGTCCTCGGCCGGCCGGCTGGCCACCGCGGCTTGGATGCCGGCGGCGAGCTTCTCCCAGACCCGCGGCGGCCCGAACAGCAGCGTCGGGCGCACCGCGACGAGGAACTCGCCGAGCCGCGCGATGTCGGCGCACGGTGTCACCTCGCCGCCCCACAGCAGCTGGTTGTAGTGACTGACGTTGCGCTCCGCGATGTGCGCCATCGGCAGGTAAGAGACGACGCGTTGCTCGTCCGGGTCCTCGTCGGGCATGAAGTGCACGAGACCGGCGTAGGCCGCGATGACGTTGGTGTGATCGAGCATCACGCCTTTCGGCGGACCCGTCGTGCCCGACGTGTAGATGACCGTCAGCAGCTGTTCGGGGTCCGTCGTTGCGGCAGCCTTCGCCACGTCGACGGGCGCTGCGGTGAGCAGTTCGTCGTACGCCGTTGCCGCCGCGGGCGGCTCGCCGACCACGACAAGGGAACGCAACGTCGGCGTGTCCGCCGCGAGCAGCCGGTCGGCGAAGTCTCCGGCTTCGGTCACGGCGACGGTGGCCGCGCAGTGCGTGACGAGATAGCTGATCTGCTCGGGTGACGACGAGTTGTAGATCGAGATCGGCGTCGCGCCGGCCAACAGCGCACCGAGGTCGGCGACATGGAACTCGAGCCGGTTGCGCAACATGATGACGACGCGATCGCCGGGGCGCACGCCGAGCGCGACAAGGCCGCCGGCGAAACGCGCGGCGCGGTCGACGTAGTCGCGCCAGGTCCACGTCTCGTCCACCGCGAGCCGCCCGACGTCACCGGTGTAGGAACGGAAGGCCACCTTGTCCGGTCGCTGGTCGAGATGGTTGACCACACCGTCGAGAACGGTGCGAAGAACCGGTGCCGCAGCCATGAACGCCTCCCGTGCGAGTCTGTCGGAACGCTATGCCTCACGTGCGCGTCGCGCACCAACCGGCGAGGGTGAGGAGATCCGATGGTGACCGGTGAGCTCGAGGGTTTCGTCGTGCTCGTCGCCGGCGACGACCCCGCGCTCACCGAGGTCGGCGGATTCCTCATCGGCTGTGGTGC
Source organism: Frankiales bacterium (assembly GCA_019246495.1). Lineage (GTDB taxonomy): Bacteria > Actinomycetota > Actinomycetes > JAFAQI01 > JAFAQI01 > JAFAQI01. The sequence continues at coordinate 1,772 of JAFAQI010000146.1, forward strand.
TTTCGTCGCGTTTGTCTCGCAACGCCGTCGGCTCGAGTCGGCACAGGTGTCGTTCGCTGCCGATCCGGCCGATCCGGCGGTGTGGGAGCGCGCCGTCCCCCACGTCGAACAACGACTCGGACCGATCGACGGGGTGGTGACCGACACGTCGATTGCCGCCGTCGTCGAGCCATACGTCGCGGACACCTTCGCGCAACGGCACCGCGGACCCGTCGTGCAGTTCGCGGGCGACATCGCGGCTGCGCTCACTCAGTTGCGCGCGACGCTTCGAGCAGAGCCGAACTGATGGCGGCGCGGATCTCGTCGTCAGCGACCGGGCGACCCGCGGCGTCGACGACGTAGAAGGCGTCGACGACCTCGGCACCGAGCGTGCTCATCCGCGCGGCGCGGACGTCGAGTCCGGCGTCGGCCAGCACCTTGGTCAGCCGGTAGAGCAGTCCCACGGAGTCGTGCGCGCGCACCTCGACGACGGACGACACGGCCGACGCGTCGTCGACCCACAGCACCCGCGGAGGTGCAGCGCGATGGACGTCGGTGGCATAGGCACGCTCCCGCTCGGCGAGACGTGCCGCGATCGGCAACGCGTCGTCATAGGCCCGGCGCACGTCGGCGCGGACCGCGTCGGGGCTCGGCGGCGAGCCGAACCGCGGACTGACGCCGAAGACCGTGACCGCCATCGAGCCTTCGGAAAACGCCGTCGCCGACCGCACGGTCAACCGGTGCAGCGCGAGCACACCGGCCCATCGCCACAGCAGTCCTGGCCGGTCCGGCGCGACGATGGTGACCCGGTCGCCGGTGACGTCGACCGCGAGCTCGCCCGCCGTCACCAGTGCGAGCTGCTCATCGTCGAGTGGCGAACCCGTCGGTGCCGGCTCACCCTCGAGCACTTTCGCCGTACGCCGGACAAGGTCGTCGACGAGCCGCGCCTTCCAGTCGCCCCAGGCGGCGGGTCCGGTGGCGAGCGCGTCCGCCTCGGTCAGCGCGTGCAACAGGTCGAGCATGCCGCGGTCAGCGACGGCCGCGGCAACGGCGTGCACCGTCGACGGGTCGTCGAGGTCACGTCGCGTCGCAACGTCAGGCAGCGTCAGGTGCTCGCGCACCATCGTCACGAGTGTTGCGACGTCCGGCTCCGGCAACCCCCACCGCCCGGCCAGTTGAGGGACCACCTGGACACCCGCGTCGGTGTGGTCTCCCGGCCAGCCCTTGCCGATGTCGTGCAGCAGCGCGCCGAGGAGCAGCAGGTCAGGTCGGGACACCCGCCGGGTGAGGTTGCCGGCCTCGACGACCGCTTCGACGAGGTGCCGGTCGACGGTGAAGCGGTGCACCGCGTTTCGCTGCGGCTTGCAGCGAACGCGTTCCCACTCGGGCACGATTCGCTCGAACAACCCGGCCTGGTCCAGCGCTTCGACGACAGAGACGAGGCTCGGCCCGCTGCCGAGCAACGCGACGAACGCATCGCGGGCCGCCGCCGGCCAGGGTTGCGGCAGCTCCGCCGACTCGCGCACCAGCCGGTCCATGGTGTGCAACGCGATGGGCAGGTCGTGCTCGGCTGCAGCCGCGGCAACCCGGAGGAGCAGCACCGGGTCAGCGGCAGGGTCGGCGTCTCGCGCGAGCACGACCTCGCCGTCCTGCTCCACCACGCCGTCAGCGAGCGGCCGGCGCTCCGACCGGCGTTGCCGCCACCGCCTCGGCGGACGCAACGCGGTCTCGACCCGGCGCCACGCCTCGTCGCACGCGAAGGCGATTGTCCGGCCGGCGCCGTAGACCGCGCGCATGAGTTCGTCGGCATCGGCGTAGCCCAGACGCTGCGCCACCGGTTGCTGCTCCTGCAGCACCAGCCGGTCCGTCGCCCGACCGGTCTGCCGGTGCAGCTCGCCGCGGACGTCGAGAAGCACCTCGGCCGCGGCCAGCACCCGCTCCCCCGGTGCATCCACGACCCACGCCGCCGCGGCAGCGCGCATCGCATGGACGTCACGCAAGCCGCCGCGCGACTCCTTGAGGTCGGGTTCCAGCAGGAACGCCAACTCACCGTGCCGCCGACCGCGTTCCTCGACCTCCGCATGCAGCTCGGCCAGCCGCCGTCGATGCTCACGGCGCCACTGCGCCAGCACCGCTTCGCGCAGCGCCGACGTGAGCTGCGGGTCGCCCGCGACGTGCCGCGCGTCAAGGAGGCCGAGCGCGGCCTTGAGGTCGTCGCGCGCGACCGAGACGGCTTCCCCCACCATGCGCACCGAGTGGTCGAGAGCGACGCCCGAGTCCCAGACCGGATACCAGATCCGATCGGCGACGGCTTTGACGTCGTCGCGTCCGTCGTGCAGTAGCAGAAGATCGAGATCGCTGCCCGGGGCCGGGTCCCGCCGTCCGTAGGCGCCGACGGCGACGAGGGCGACGCCAGGTTCGTCACCCAGCTGCTCGGCCAGCCACGTGTCGGCTGCCGCGCACAACGCGTCGCGCAGCGCGGCGCCGCGCAGGTCCGGCTGCTCGACAGCCGCCTGCCGGGCATCGCGCAGCGCGGCCGCCCGGCCGGTCGGCTCAGATGGCATCCGGCCCGCGCTCACCCGTCCGGATGCGCACGAGGTCGTCGACGGGCGTCGTCCAGACCTTGCCGTCACCGATCTGGCCGGTACGCGCGGCTGTCTCGATCGCGGCAACGACCCGCGCCGAGTCGGCGTCGTCGACGACGAGCTCGAGTCGGAGCTTCGGCACGAAGTCCACGACGTACTCGGCGCCGCGATAGACCTCCGTGTGGCCGCGCTGGCGGCCGTGTCCCTGCACCTCCGCGATCGTCATGCCGGCGACGCCGATGTCGTGCAGCGCCGTCTTCACATCATCGAGCTTGAACGGCTTGATGACCGCAGTGACCAGCTTCACGAGGACGCCTCTCTCTCATCTGCCGATCCGACCGGCGCGGACGTTGCCGAAGTCGTACGCGGACTCAGCGTGTACGACGGTGTCGAGGCCTTCGATCTCGATCTCCTCGGAGACGCGAAGGCCGATCGTTTGCTGAACGAGCTGGCCGACCAGCCATGTCATCGCGAAGGCCCACCCGATCGTCACGACGACAGCGAGTGCCTGTTCGCCGACAAGGTGCACGCCGCCGCCGTCGAACGCGCCACGCGCACCGATCGCGCTGTTGACGTGATGCGTCGCGAACAGGCCGACGAGGAGCGTGCCGACGACACCGCCGGCGCCGTGCACTCCTACGACGTCGAGCGAGTCGTCGTACCCGAGCCGGAACTTCGCACCCACCGCGAGCACGCCCACGACACCGCCGGCAAACCCGATCAGCATCGCCGCGACGCTGTTGACGAACCCGCAGGCCGGTGTGATCGCGACGAGCCCGGCGACCGCGCCGGAAGCCGCGCCCAGCGTGGTCGCATGGCCGGTGCGGATGCGTTCGACGACGATCCAGCCGAGCAGTCCGGTGCAGGCCGCGAGCTGGGTGCCGATCAACGCCTGCGACGCGAGGCAGTTCGCGGCGAGAGCCGACCCGGCGTTGAAGCCGAACCAGCCGAACCAGAGGATGCCCGCACCGACGATCGTGAGCGGCAGCGAGTGCGGCGCCATCGCGTCGCGCGGCCACCCGTGCCGGCGACCGAGCACCAACGCGAGCGCGAGCGCGGACGCACCGCTGTCAATTTCCACGACGTTGCCGCCGGCGAAGTCGAGCACGCCGCGCTGCGCGAGCCAACCGGTCGGCGCGAACACCCAGTGCGCAAGCGGTGCGTAGACGACCACGACCCACAGCGCCGCGAACGTCAGGAACCCACCGAAGCGCATGCGGTCAGCACCCGTGCCGGTGAGCAATGCAGCAGTGATGACGGCGAACATCATCTGGAACGACGCGAACGCCAACGGCGGAACGGTGAGGTGAAGTCCCGGGACCGGCTGGTTCGCATGGGCGAGTCCCGCGAAGTGCAGGTTGCCGATGAGACCGCCACCGGCGTCCGGCCCGAACGCGAGCGAGTAGGCGAAGGCGGCCCACACGACGCTGACGACGGCGATCGTCGCGAGGTTCTGCACCAGCATCGACAGCACGCTCTTGCTGCGCACCATGCCGCTGTAGAACAGCGCGAGCCCTGGTGTCATGAAGAGCACCAGGGCTGCGCTGCCGAGCACCCACGCGGTGTCGCCGGAGTCCACGCGCATGCGGCGGAGCATAGGGCGCCGCCAACCGGCGCCGGACTACAACCGGACTACAAGGCGTCGACGCCCCGCTCTCCCGTGCGGACGCGGATGAGGTCGTCGACCGGCGTCGTCCAGACCTTGCCGTCACCGATCTGCCCGGTGGACGCGGCCTTGACGATGACGTCCACCACATCGCGCGCATCGTCGTCCGCGACGACGACCTCGAGCCGCACCTTCG
>JAFAQI010000560.1 GCA_019246495.1 Frankiales bacterium
CGAGGCACTCGAGTCCGACGCCGAGTTCGCGCATGTGCTGCACGGTGGCCGCGCGGTGCTCGCCGATGCAGCGGACGACCGGCCGGTGTCAGCGGACGAGGCGGACTACCTCGGTCTGCCTGGCCTGCTCTCGCCGGAGCAGACCGCCGCGCTGCTCGCCAAGCGCGACGTCGAGCTGCGCCGACGGGTGGCAGCGGCGCGTTCCGCGGTCGCCGGGGACGAGCCGGACGAGTCCGAGCTCGCCGCCTACGCACAGGTCGCGGCTGCGCGACGGCGGCTGTCGGCAATGGTCTCGGCGTACTCGCTCGCCCACGGCCGGCCGCACGGCTGGATCCACGCCGAGCTCCGCCGGCGTACCGGTGGGCCGCCCGCCGCGCAGGCATCGCTGGAGCAAATCGAGCAGCGCATCGCGGCGCTACAGCGGCTCTGAGGCGGGTCGCGTCTTCGGTCCGGTCCGCCGCGTCGGCGTGTCGCGGGCGATCGCTCGCGCAAGTGCAGGGATGCTGAGCAGGTGACCGCGGCGGTCGACCTTCCCCGCGCCGACGGTGTCGCCCCCGGCGATGCTCTCCGGCCTGCCGATGCTGTTCGCCTGGACGCCGTGACCGTACGACGAGGCGGGGCGACTCTCCTCCGCGACGTGTCGTGGACGGTCCGCGGTGACGAGCGCTGGGTCGTGCTCGGCGCGAACGGCGCCGGCAAGACGACGTTGCTCCAGGTCGCCGCCGGCAGCATCCGTCCCGCGGCTGGCAGCGTCGAGCTGCTGGGGGAGAGCCTGGACGACACCGACCTCGACGACCTGCTGCCCCGCGTCGGTTGGGCCAGTGCCGCACTCGCCGACCGGCTCCCTGCGGACGAGCGCGTGCTCGACGTCGTGCTCACCGCGTCCTACGCATCGGTGCGGCGCGGCATCGAACGGTACGACGACGTCGACGACGCTCGCGCCCGCGACCTGCTCGCGCAGCTCGGCTGCCGGGCGCTCGCCGAACGCGCGTTCGGGACGCTGTCCGAGGGCGAACGCAAGCGCGTGCAGCTGGCGCGAGCCCTCATGACGGACCCCGAGATCCTGCTGCTCGACGAGCCCGCGGCCGGCCTCGACCTCGGTGCCCGCGAGGCCTTGCTGCGCACACTCACCCGTCTAGCCGAGGACCAGACAGCGCCGGCACTCGTGCTGGTGTCGCACCACGTGGAAGAGGTCCCGGCCGGCTTCACCCACGCGATGCTCTTGCGCGAAGGGCAGGTCGTCGCGGCCGGTCCCATTCGCGAGGTCATGCGCTCGTCGCTCGTGTCCGCGTGCTTCGGTCTACCGCTGCTCGTCTTCCGTCGCGGCGACCGCTACAACGCGCGCGCCGCGCTGCTTCGCCTGCCGTGACCCGCTGGACCGCCCGGTTGCTGATCGGGCGGTCGGGGACAATGAAGACATGCTCCCCGTCGTCCTGCTGTCGCATCGCGGGCCGGCGACCTTTCGTCGTACGCCGTCGGGGCTGACCCTCAAGCGCGGCGCGGGCGGGCTCGTTACCGCGTTGATGGGCCTGGCCGAGCACCTCGACGACGCGATCTGGGTGTGCGCGGCGTCGAGTGCTGCCGACATGCTCGTCGTGACCGAGCACGAGGGCCACTCGGTCGAGATCGCCTTCTCGCCGGACCTACATGTCGTCGACGACAGTGACAAGGAGTCCGGCCCGTCGCTCAACGTTCGCTACGTCGAGGTGGAGCCGGAGCGGCACGAGCAGTTCTACACGCAGATCGCCAACCCGTTGCTGTGGTTCGTGCAGCACGGGTTGCACGGCCTTGCCACCGAGCCCAACATCACGGCGGACGTGCACCGCGCCTACGTCGACGGCTACGTCGCGGTCAACGAGCAGTTCGCCGACGCTGTCGCCGACGAGGTCGAGCGGCGCGGCGGCGAGGCGATCGTGATGGTGCAGGACTACCACTTCTACCTCGTCGGCGAGCGGGTCCGGCAGCGTTGCCCGGACGCCGTCATCAGCCACTTCGTGCACATCCCGTGGCCGGGTCCCGATGGCTGGCGGGTGCTGCCGGTGCAGATGCGCGAGGACATCCTGCGCGGACTGCTCGGCTGCGATGTCGTCGCGTTCCACACCCGCCGCTCGGCTCGCAACTTCCTCACCTGCGCGCAGGACATGCTCGACCTGCAGATCGACCTTCGTGCCGGCACGGTCGAGGTGCCGGCGGCCGGTGGCCGGACCCGCACCGTGGCGGCACGGGCCTATCCGATCTCCGTCGACGTCGAGTCGGTGGAGAAGCTCGCGGCGAGCGAAGAGGTGGCGGCGCGGCGGCAGGCCCTGGAACGGCAGCATCTCGACGACGGACGTCAGCTGATCGTGCGCGTCGACCGCACCGATCCGTCGAAGAACATCGTCCGCGGGTTCCGCGCCTTTGACCTCATGCTCGAGCAGCACCCCGAGATGTTGGGTCGGGTGACGTTTCTCGCGTCGCTCATGCCCAGTCGTCAGGACGTCCCGGAGTACGCCGACTACCTCGCGCAGATCGGCGGTGTCGTCGCCGAGACCAACGCCCGCCACCACGCGGAGGGCTGGCAGCCGATCGACCTGCGAATGCAGGAAGACCTCGCCTTCGCGGTGGCGGCGTACCAGCTTGCCGACGTCCTCGTCGTCAACGCCGTCACGGACGGGATGAACCTCGTCGCGAAAGAGGCGGTGCTGGCCAACCAGCGCGACGGCGTTCTCCTGCTGTCGGAGAACACGGGCGCGCACGACGAACTGGGCGAGCACGCGCTCACCGTCCACCCGTTCGACATCCAGCAGCAGGCGGACGCGATGTTCGAGGCGCTCACGATGCCGAGGCAGCAACGCGCCAAGCTGCTCGTGGCCGCGGCCGAGCGGGTGCGCAGCAACGATGTCGAACGCTGGCTCCGCACCCAGCTGGACGACCTGCGGCGAATCGGGGAGTGACGGCGGGCTCAGCCCGCGACGAGCACACCCTCGTCGTCACGGATGGTGGCCGCAGCCGCCCGGAGCGACTCGGCGTGCTGACGACCGTGGTGCGCGCAGAAGACAAGATCGGCGCCACCGGGTAGCACCGCTCGGACGACGGCGCGAGCGCCGCATCGGTCGCACCGTTCCGCCGGGGAGACCGGCGGAGCCTCGGTCGTGGTCGTCATCACACTCCTATCAAACACCCGCAACTCGCTGTGACTTCCCAGGCTGCCCCGGTGTGTCGGTTGCCACACCGTCACGGGAGAATGACAGACATGTCACTGGATCTTCCTGCCCGGCAGGAGGCTGCCCCTGGCCCGGCCCGTGCTGCCATCAAGGCGCGCACTCTGCGGCAGGACCGGTGGTGGCTCCAGCCGCTCATCATCGCTGTCGGTTTCGCCGCATTCGTCGTCTATGCGACCTGGGCGGCCTTCAACCACCCGATCGTCGCCGGAACGGCGCATCGCATCTATTACGCGCACCCCTATCTGTCGCCGTTCTTCTCGCCGTGCTTCGTCAAGGGCTGCCCGCCGCAGGCCGACTGGGCCCAGATCGACGCCCCGCAGTGGATCTCGCCGGCCATCTACATCCTGATCTTCCCGCTGGCGTTCCGAGCAACCTGCTACTACTACCGCAAGGCTTACTACCGCTCGTTCTGGCTGTCGCCGCCGGCGTGTGCTGTGGCCGAGCCGCACGGCTCCTACTCCGGTGAGACCCGCTTCCCGCTGGTCCTCAACAACATCCACCGCTACGCGTGGTACTGCGCGATGATCTGCGCGGGGATCCTCACGTGGGACGCCGTACTTGGGTTCAACTTCGATGGGCACTTCGGCATCGGCGTCGGGAGCCTGATCCTCGCGGTCAATGCCGTCCTCATCCTCGGCTACACCCTCGGCTGCCACTCCTGCCGCCACATCACGGCCGGCCGGCTCAACCACTTCTCGAAGCACCCGCTCCGCTATCGCATGTGGACGTTCGTTTCCAAGCTCAACAACAAGCACATGCAGTGGGCCTGGGCCTCGCTCATCTGGATCGTCGTCGCCGACGGCTACATCAGGCTCGTGTCCAACGGCACGTTCCACGACTTCCACCACGTCTTCTAGGCCGGGCGGAGATGGCTGAACCAACAAACGTGTCAGAGCAGCACGACTACGACGTCGTCGTCGTCGGCGCCGGAGGTTCCGGGTTGCGCGCCGCGATCGCCGCACACGAGGCCGGCGCGCGGACGGCGATCGTCTGCAAGTCGCTGCTCGGCAAGGCGCACACGGTCATGGCCGAGGGCGGCATCGCAGCCGCCATGGGCAACGTGTGGCCAGAGGACAACTGGCAGGTGCACTTCCGCGACACCATGCGCGGCGGCAAGATGCTGAACAACTGGCGCATGGCCCAGCTGCATGCGCAGGAGGCTCCCGAGCGCGTCTGGGAGCTCGAGGAGTGGGGCGCGCTCTTCGACCGCACCGACGAGGGCAAGATCTCGCAGCGGGACTTCGGTGGCCACCGCTACGCCCGGCTCGCGCACGTCGGCGACCGCACCGGTCTCGAGATGATCCGCACGCTGCAGCAGCGCGCAGTCGACCTCGGCATCGACGTGTTCATGGAGTGCACGGTCACCCGGCTGCTGTTGGACGGCCAGCGCGTCGCCGGCGCATTCGGCTACTGGCGCGAGACCGGTTCGTTCCTCACGTTCCGCGCGCCAGCCGTCGTGCTCGCCACGGGTGGCATCGGCAAGTCGTTCCAGGTGACGTCCAACTCGTGGGAGTACACGGGCGACGGGCACGCGATGGCCCTGTGGGCGGGCGCGTCGCTGCTCAACATGGAGTTCGTGCAGTTCCACCCGACAGGCATGGTCTGGCCGCCTTCGGTGAAGGGCATCCTCATCACCGAGTCGGTCCGTGGTGAAGGCGGCGTGCTCCGCAACTCCGAGGGCAAGCGGTTCATGTTCGACTACATCCCGGAGTTCTTCAAAGCCGAGACCGCCGACAACGAGCAAGAGGCCGACGCCTGGTACGCCGACCACAAGAACAACCGGCGTCCGCCGGAGCTCTTGCCGCGTGACGAGGTCGCCCGTGCGATCAACAGTGAGATCAAGGCCGGTCGCGGCTCGCCGCACGGTGGCGTGTTCCTCGACATCGCCTCCCGTCGTAGCGCAGCGGACATCAAGCGCCGGCTGCCGTCCATGTATCACCAGTTCAAAGAGCTCGGTGACGTCGACATCACCAAGGAACCGATGGAGGTTGCGCCGACCTGTCACTACGTGATGGGTGGCATCGAGGTGGACGCCGACACACAAGCAGCGAAGGTGTCGGGTCTCTACGCCGCCGGTGAGGTCTCCGGCGGGATGCACGGGTCCAACCGGCTTGGCGGCAACTCGTTGTCCGACCTGCTCGTGTTCGGCAAGCGGGCCGGTGAGAGTGCCGCTTCGTACGTCGCCGGGCTGCCGTCGCGGCCGGCCATCTCCTCGCGCGACGTGCAAGCTGCGACCGACGAGGCGCTGGCGCCGTTCAGCAACCCGGGCGGCGAGAACCCCTACGCCGTGATGAAGGACCTCCAGGAGCACATGCAGTCACTCGTCGGCATCATCCGCAAGGGCGAGGAGCTCGAGCTCGCGTTGAAGGAGATCGACCGCCTCAAGGAGCGCGCGCAGCACGTGTCCGTGAAGGGCTCCGGTCGCAGCTACAACCCCGGCTGGCACACGGCGCTCGACTTGCGCGCGATGTTGACCGTGTCCGAGTGCATCGCGCGTGCGGCGCTGGAGCGCAAGGAGAGCCGCGGCGGGCACACGCGCGACGACTATCCGCAGACGGACCCGGACTGGGGCAAGGTCAACCTCGTGCTGCGCGAACGTCGCGGCGTCATCGAGATCGCCAAACAGCCACTTCCGGTCATGCCGGACGACCTCAAGACACTCTTCGAGGAGACGCACTGATGAGCCGCGACCTGAGCATGCGCGTCTGGCGCGGTGATGCGTCCGGTGGTGACTTCGCGGACTACACCGTGCCGGTCGAGGAGGGTGAGGTCGTCCTCGACGCGATTCACCGGCTGCAGGCCGAGCAGGCACCGGACCTCGCCGTCCGGTGGAACTGCAAAGCGGGCAAGTGCGGGTCGTGCAGCGCGGAGATCAACGGCAAGCCGCGGCTGATGTGCATGACGCGGCTGTCGTCGTACGAGGAGTCCGAGACGATCACCGTCACGCCGATGCGGACGTTCCCGGTGATCCGTGACCTCGTGACCGACGTGACGTTCAACTACGAGAAGGCGCGTGACGTCCCAGCGTTCGCGCCGCCCGGCTCCAACGCCGGCGGCCAGTTCCGGATGCAGCAGGTCGACGTCGAGCGGAGCCAGGAGTTCCGCAAGTGCATCGAGTGCTACCTCTGCCAGAACACCTGCCACGTCATCCGTGACCACGACGAGAACAAGCCGGCGTTCGCCGGTCCCCGGTTCTTCATCCGCTACGCCGAGCTCGACATGCACCCGCTCGACACCGTCGACCGGCGCCAGATGACGCAGGAGCACGAAGGTCTCGGCTACTGCAACATCACCAAGTGCTGCACCGAGGTGTGTCCCGAAGGCATTCACATCACCGACAACGGCATCATCCCGATGAAGGAACGCGTGGTCGACACGAAGTACGACCCGGTGTTCCTCGGACTGCGTATCGGTCGGCGGAAGGACCGCCGACCGGTCGGCCCGGCTGCGGGTAGCGGCCCGTCGCCCATCAAGCGGCCGGGACGTGGGACGTCTGCGCAGCCGGCAGCAGCGCTTGCCGGTGCCGCCTCGGTCACCGCGACCTCCACCGGCTCGCCCGGCGCGACGGGCACGGCGACGCTGGCACCCGCGCCGCCGCGCAGCGCGCCTGCCGGCGCCATCGACAAGGTTGCGTCGGCTGCGTCGCCCGACACGCTCAAGACGGCGCTCCCCGCCGTCGGCGCGGCCGCCGGCGTCGGACTGCTCGCCTGGGCGATCCGCCGCTCCCGCCGCAAGTAACTTCGCCAGGCTGCCGGCGACCATGGCAAAGCCCTCCGAATGAGCGCCGTATGACGAGAGTTTCGCCATGATCATCGACGCCGAGGGGTTGCTGGCGGTTGCGGTTGACCTTGCGCACGCGGCGGGCGAGCTACTCCGGGACCGGCCGGCCGACCTCGACGTCCATGCGAAGAGCAGCCCGACGGATGCCGTGACGGTCATGGACCGCGCAGCCGAGCGGCTCATCATCGACGCGCTGGCCGAGCGGCGGCCCGGTGACGGCGTCCTGGCCGAGGAGAGCGGCGAGCGGCGTACGGACAGTTCCGTCACGTGGGTGGTCGACCCACTCGATGGAACGGTCAACTACCTCTACGGCATCCCGCACTACGCCGTCTCGATCGCCGCCGAGGTCGACGGGACGGCCGTGTCGGGAGTCGTGTACGACGTCGCGCGGGACCGCACCTACACCGCGACCGCGGGAGGCGGGGCGCACCGCGACGGCAGCCCCTTGCACTGCCGGCAGCAGGCCGACCCGGCACTGGCTCTGGCCGCGACGGGGTTCGGCTACGGCGCCGACATGCGCTCCCGGCAAGCACGGGCCCTGGCACCGGTGCTGCCCAGCGTCCGGGACATCCGCCGGATGGGCTGCGCCGCTCTCGACCTCTGCGCGGTCGCGGAGGGCAGCGTCGACGCCTTCTTCGAGGCCGGAATGTTTCCGTGGGACTGGTCGGCGGGCGCGTTGATCGCCCGCGAGGCGGGAGCCCGCGTGGACGGGCTGGACGGCCGGCCGCCCGGGCGCTGGACGACGCTCGCTGCCAATCCGGCGCTGTTCGCGGCGCTCGAGCCGATCCTGCTCGACGCCGGTGCTCCCTGACGGCAGGAGAGCTGCCGCCGGAGAGCGAACACTTCATCCGGGGGTCCCAGGAAAGGTGTCGGGTCCGTGCCACGTCGTCCCACCGCGACGTCGACGCTCGCCGCGATCGCGGCCGTCCTCGCGCTGACCGGCGG